>JAPPHP010000174.1 GCA_028821035.1 Gammaproteobacteria bacterium
GCTGACCACCACCATGCCGTACATGAAAGTGGTCATCGACGAACTGGTGGCCCGGTCCGTCCGCGACGACTACATCGTGCTGGTCGGCGGCGCGCCGCTGAACGAGGAGTTCGGCGCGGCGGTGGGCGCCGACGCCTATTGCCGGGATGCCGCCACCGCCGTGGAGACCGCTTCCGAACTGATGCGCGCCAGGCACAACCAGGGATGACAGCGACCCCCCCAACTCCGGACGTCCTGGTGATCGCCTGCGGCGCGCTCGGCCGTGAGCTGCACGCGATCCGGCGCGCCAACGGCTGGGACCACCTGCGCATCCGTTGCCTCGATCCCACCCTGCACCTTCGTCCGGAAGAGATCGCGCCCCGGCTGCGGACAGAGCTCGAGCGCGCGGTCGGGCACTACCCACGCATCTTCGTCGGGTACGCGGACTGCGGCACCTATGGCGGGATCGACCGGGTGCTCGCGGACTTTCCGGGGGTCGAGCGCCTGCCCGGGTTGCATTGTTACGAGTTCTTCGCCGGCGCCGAGCGTCTCGAACGCCTGGCGGACGACGAGCCGGGCACGTTCTACCTCACCGACTTCCTGGTCCGTTGCTTCGATCGCTTCGTGGTGGAAGCGCTTGGGCTCGACGGCCATCCGGAACTCAGGGACGCATTCTTCGGTAACTACCGGCGCCTGACCTACCTGTCGCAGACCCAGGATCCGGAACTGCTCGCCCGGGCCAGGGCGGCTGCGAGGCGGCTGGGCCTCCCGTTCACTCACCTGCACACCGGCTACGGCGCCCTGGAAGCCAGCGTCGTCCGGTTCGCCGCGGGCTGACTCGTGGACGCGTTGCTGGTGCGATGGCGCGACATTCCGTCGCAGATCATCGTCAAGCAGGGCCGCAAGCGCGCCAAGGTACTGTTGAGCGCGCGTTTTCAGAACGCCATCGACCGCGCCGCCATGCGGGCGAAGAAGCACACGGCCGACGCCTACATCAGCGAATGGGAGCGCGACCCGATCGTGCCCTGCGCCGAGGACGGCGCGACGGACCTGCAGGCGGTCGCCGACCGGCTGGCGGAGGGGATCGAGACCGGCTACCCCGACGCGCGGCTGCTGACACTCATCCGCAATCACGGATTCACGCCATGACGGACACGGTGGTCGCTTCCGCGAGCCGGGAAGTGGTGATCGGTTTCGAGCGCCCCTTCGTGGTCATCGGCGAGCGCATCAACCCCACCGGACGCAAGGTCCTGGCGGCGGAAATGAAGGTCGGTGACTACCACCGCGTGGTCGACGACGCCCTCGCGCAGGTGGCCGCCGGCGCCCACATGCTGGACGTCAACGCCGGCATCCCGCTGGCGGACGAACCGGCCATCCTCGCCGAAGCCGTCGAACTGGTGCAGTCGGTGACCGACGTGCCCCTTTCGATCGACTCCTCAATCGTCGCGGCGCTGGAAGCCGGCCTCGCGGTCTACCGGGGCAAGGCGCTGGTCAACTCGGTCACCGGCGAGGAAGACCGGCTGGAATCCGTGCTGCCGCTGGTCGCCCGCCACGGCGCCGCCGTGGTCGCCATCTCCAACGACGAAACCGGCATCTCCGAGGATCCGGACGTGCGCTTCGAGGTGGCGAGGAAGATCGTCGAACGGGCGCAGGACCACGGCATTCCCGCAAGCGACGTGGTGGTCGATCCGCTGGTGATGCCCATCGGGGCGATCAACTCCGCCGGCCGGCAGGTCATGCGCCTGGTCGGCCGCCTGCGCGCGGAACTGAAGGTCAACACCACCTGCGGCGCCTCCAACGTGAGTTTCGGGCTGCCCAACCGCAACGGCATCAACAGCGCCTTTCTCACCATGGCCATCGGCGCCGGCATGACGTCCGCGATCACCAACCCGATGCATGACGGCGTCATGCAGGCGGTCCTCGGCGCCGACGTCATGATGGGCAACGACCCCGATTGCGTGCGCTGGATCGGCAAGTACCGCGAAGCCGGGGCGTCCGACGGGGCACGGGGCAATCGGCGGGACCGCCCCCGGCGCCGCCGCCGCGGTTGACACCCGGGGCTAGTGTGGTGTCCCGTAAGTTCCTGGTACTTCAGAGTTCGCCCTGCGCGTCAA
>JAPPHP010000030.1 GCA_028821035.1 Gammaproteobacteria bacterium
AGCACCTGCGCCTGGATCGTCACGTCGAGGGCCGTGGTCGGTTCGTCCGCGATGAGCACCTTCGGTTCGCAGGACAGCGCCATCGCGATCATCGCGCGCTGCCGCATCCCGCCAGACAACTGGTGCGGGTACTCGCGCGCCCGCCGCGCCGCTTCCGGGATGCCCACCAGGTCCAGCATCTCGACCGCGCGCCGCATCGCCGCAGGCCGCTTCCCGCCTTCGTGCCGCCGCACCGTCTCCGCGATCTGGTAGCCCACGGTCAGTACGGGATTCAGGGACGTCATCGGCTCCTGGAAGATCATCGCGATCTCGTTGCCGCGCATGTCCGCCAGCGTCCGCTCCGGCAACGCGAGCAGGTCGCGGCCGGCCAGGAGCGCCGTGCCGCGTTCGACGCGACCCGGGGGACTCGGGATGAGCCCCAGGATCGAGAGCGCGGTGACGCTTTTGCCGCAGCCCGACTCGCCGACCACGCCAAGGGTCTCCCCGGCACGCACTTCGAACGAGACGCCGTCCACCGCCGGCGCCACGCCGTCCGGCGTGCGGAAGGTGGTCACGAGATCGTCGACCTCGAGGACGACATCCCCGAAGTCGGACGTGTCCGGCGCGGCAGCCTGGTCCATCCCCGGTCCGTCAGCAAAGGAGTCCGAGAGCTTGTCGGATCGCGGCGCGACGGGTCAAATCCTCCGCGACTCGCGCGTTTACACTTTCACGCGGTAGATGCGCCTGGGGGGCAAACGCGCGATGGCGACTCGATGAACGTGACCGGCAGGATCCGGCGCCGTGTGGCGGGGGCCTGCATCGCGTTGCTCGCCACGGCCGCGTTCGCCGAACAGCCCCAGTACGGCGGCCACCTGCGCCTCGCCTACACCAACGAACCCATGTCCCTCGACGCCGTGCTCGGCCGCTCGGGCGGCGACGCCTACTATTGGCGGCAGATCTTCGACCAACTCGTCGACGCCGACCCCGAGCTCACGCCGAGGCCCGGGACCTCGCTCGCCACCTCCTGGGAGATCTCCGAAGCCCCCCACGCCATCACGTTCGAACTGCGCCGCGGGGTGCGCTTCCACGACGGCACGCCGTTCAACGCCGAGGCCGTGAAGTTCAACGTCGAGCGGATTCTCGATCCCGCGACGATGGCCACTCCCCGCGCCTCCATGACGGTGATCGACTCCGTCGACGTGCTGGGCGAGCACCGGGTGCGCCTCAACCTGAAGCGTCCCTGGGGGGCGGGGCTCAACATGCTCGCCGACCGGGGCGGGGTCATGAACTCGCCAGCAGCCGTGCGGGAGCTCGGCAGGGACTACGGCTGGAACCCGTCCGGCACCGGTCCGTTTCGCGTCGCCGGCGTCGTCACCGGCACGTCCGTCCACCTCGTGCGCAACGACGACTACTGGGGCGAGGACGAAGCGGGGAACCGCCTGCCCTACCTGGACGAGGTGACGATCCGCGTGATCCGCGACGAGACGGTACTGGTCTCGGCGCTCCGCACCGGCGAGATCGACGTCGCCTACCTCCCCTACAAGGACGTCTCGACGTTCCGCCGCGACCGCCGCTTCCGGATCGAGACCATGCCCGGCGGCAGCATCGCCCACGTCTTCGCGTTCAACGTGGCCATGCCGCCCCTCGACGACCTGCGCCTGCGGCGCGCCGTGATGCACGCCATCGACCCGCGGGCGATCAACACGGCCATCTACTTCGACAACGCGATCCTGGCCGACTCCGGCATGTGGCCCGTCGGCGCCTGGGCGCACGAGCCGAGCACCGCGCGGCCGGCCTACGATCCCGAACGTTCCAGGCAGCTCCTGCGCGAGGCCGGCAAGCCTGAAGGCTTCGAGTTCGCCGCCGTGACGAACAACAACGCCCTGCACATCCCCGCGGCGGAGGTCGTGCGGGCCATGCTCCGCCGGGTCGGCATCACCATGAACATCGAGGTGCTGAACGCGGGCGTAGCCACGGAGCGCTTCTTCCACGGCCGCCAGTACCCCCTCTACATGACCGGGTGGAGCCGCTATCCGGAACCCGACTGGCTGGCGTCCCTGGCCTACAAGAGCGACGGCTACTACAACGCCGCCAACCTGCCGCGCCCGGAC
>JAPPHP010000281.1 GCA_028821035.1 Gammaproteobacteria bacterium
TTCATGACGGGCCAGGCCCTGACCGTCTGCGGCGGCACGAACATGTGGAGCTGACCAGGGCCTGACCCCTGTGCCTACCGGGACGCGCTCCCGGAGATAACATCCCGCCCATGAAGGCGCGCGGCTTCGTCATGCAGGCGAGCTACCGCATCCGTGGCGAGGCCACGGTCGTGCACCTGCACGGGCGGCTCGAGAGCGGCGAGACCTTCCTCGTACGGGACGCCCGCCAGACGCCTTCCTTCTACATCCGGACAACCGACGCGCAGCGTGCGCGCGCTTGCGGGGCCACCCGTCAGCGCGCGACGGATCAACTCACCTTCGCCGGCGAACCGGTCACCCGCATCGAGGTCCGCACGCCGCCCGATGCACCGCCGCTCCGCGATCGACTCCAGGACCGCGGCATCGAGACCTTCGAGGCGGACGTGCGCTTCGCCGTGCGCTATCTCATCGACCGGGACATCAAGGGCGGCGTGGCGCTGGACGGAGACGCGCGCCCGGGAGGGAACGCCGGCGCCGACGGCGTGGACTGGGTGTTCGAGAACCCGGCGCTCGCCCCGGCGGACGTGCACATCGCGCCGCGGGTCCTTTCCTTCGACATCGAGACCGATCCGAAAGCGAGCCGACTGCTGGCGATCTCGCTTTACGGCTGCGGACTGGACGAGGTCCACATCGTCGATGCCGAAGGGCGGCCGATGCCGGAGCGCGCCGTGGCGGCGGAGGACGAGCACGCCGCGCTCGAAACGTTCTGCCGCCGTGTCGCCGAGACGGACCCGGACATCCTGACCGGCTGGAACGTCGTCGACTTCGACCTGAGCGTCCTCGGCCGCATCGCCGCCCGCGTCAAGCACCCGTTTCCGTTGGGCCGCGAACCGGGGGCGCTCCGGGTGCGCGCGGCGCAGGGCTACTTCGGCAGCGGGCAGGCGAGCATTCCCGGGCGGGTCGTGCTCGACGGCATGGACCTCGTGCGCGGCGCGTTCGTGCGCATGGACGACTACTCCCTCGATGGGGTCGCGCGGTCCGTGCTCGGCGAGGGCAAGGCGGTGGAAGGCGACGTTCGGGACCGGGCTGGCGAGATCATGGACCGTTACCGGAACGACCTCCCGGGGTTCGCCTACTACGCCCGCACGGACGCGCGACTCGCCCTCGAGATCGTCGAGGAACTGAATCTGGTGTCCCTGGCCGTGGCGCGCAGCCGCCTCACCGGGATGACGCCGGACCGGGTCTCCGCCAGCATCGCCTCCTTCGACTTCGTCTATCTCTCGGAACTCGGCAAGCGCGGGATCGTGGCCCCCTCGGTCCGCTCGAGCGACGCGCGGGTGTCCGCCGCGCAGGCCGGAGGGCATGTGCTCGAACCGGTCACCGGCATGCACGACCACGTCTGGGTGTTCGACTTCAAGAGCCTGTACCCGAGCGTGATGCGCACCTTCAACATGGACCCCCTGGGATTCGTGGCCGATCCGCGTCCGGGAGACGGCACGATCCGGACCTCGAGCGGCGCCGCGTTCCGGCGCGAAGAGGCCATCCTGCCCCGCATGCTCGATCGCCTCGCCGCCGCGCGGGAAGCGGCCAAGCGCGAAGACGACGCCGTGGCGTCCCAGGCGATCAAGATCCTGATGAACTCCTTCTACGGCGTCCTCGGAACGCCAGCGTGCCGCTTCCACAACACGGCGATCGCGAACGCGATCACGGGGCAGGGCCGGCACTTCCTGCTGTGGTGCAAGGCGTGGCTGGAGGAACGCGGGTTCGAGGTGCTGTACGGGGACACGGACAGTATCTTCGTGCGCTCGGGGGAATCCGACCCGAAGCGCGCCGCCGCGCGGGGCCGCGCGCTGGCCGTCGAGATCGATGCCGCGGTGGCCGGGTACGTCCGTGCCGAGTGGGGCGTCGAGAGCCGGCTGGAGCTCGAGTTCGAGAAGCTCTACACGCGCCTCTTCCTGCCGTCCGTGCGCCACGGCGCCGCCGGCGCCCGCAAGCGCTACGCGGGCGTAGTGGCCGGGACATCCGAGGTCGAGTTTGTCGGCATGGAGGTGGTGCGCCGGGACTGGACGGAGCTGGCGAAGGCCGTGCAGCGGGAACTCTATGCGCG
>JAPPHP010000043.1 GCA_028821035.1 Gammaproteobacteria bacterium
ACCCGCGCCGCTCGGCCACGACCAACGCTTCCGCCACCGTGGTCGCGGAGATCATCGCTCGCTGGGACGCCAGAATCTCCGCGCAGTCGGACGCGGTTGGTTCGCCAAGGACCACGGCCATCAAAGCGGAAGTGTCGACCACGATCACTCCGGCAAACCCGTGTCGCCGTAGAGGAAGTCCTGACTCCGGGCCGCGTTCACGCCGGGCACGACCTTCTTGGCTGCAGCTCCACGGACGGCAGCAATCAGGGCCCGCCGCGCATCGGCACTCGGCTTTGGCTGCACGGGCACGAGCGTGACCGTCGCCTGGCCATGCCTGGTGAGCACGACCTCGTCGCCCTCTTCGGCGCGGCGGACAAGCTCCGTCAGCTTGCCCTTGGCTTCAGACACGGAGATCCTCATGGTGGGCTCGGAAGGTGACGTGTTCCGGACAATATGGACCATTGAGTGGTCCGTTTCAACGGGTTCGCTCTCTGTTCGCGGCACGTGGCTGTTCCGGCCCTGCGCCGGCCCGCGGAGTCAACGCGAGCCGTGTCGTCTCCTTCCCGTTTCGCTCAACGCAACGATCCCCGCAACACGACGGCGCCCGTGCCGTCCACCAACTCCACCGTGTGCAGATTGGCCCGGGCGAGCGTAGCCATCGCATAGGGGGTGGTCATCGCCTGAGTGAGCAAGGCACCGGCCGGCGGGGATTGCTCCACCACCGGCACGCGAGCCACGCCGCCCTCGACGGCCAAGATCCCGAACCCGGTGCGGTGGCCGCCTGTGGACCGGGCGCCAAGGAAGGCCAACAGCACAACATGGGCCTCGAAGTCGACGTCCGGCGGCCGAGGCGACGGCATGCGATGTGCGTGGACGGACGCGTACAACGTACGGAAGGTGCGCACGTCGCCAACTACGAGGAACGAGCGTTCCGCGACGCCGGATTGGCTGCCGCTTTCCAGAGGCACGAGCGTCCGCGCTGTGGGGAGCGTCCCCGCCGCGCAAGCGAAGAGGCCGGCACCACAAGCGATACCGCCCGCGACCCCGACCAGCCAACGCCTCACCGGAGTCCGGCCCGCAGGCGCTCCGCCGCCTCCTCGACCGGCCCTCGCGATGCGGAAGGGATTGCGAACCCCTGCGCCGGTATCCTGCCGGCGTCCACGGCCTTCACGCTTTGCGACGAGACCCGCGCGAACAGATCGATCGACACACCGAAATCCATGGCGGTCTCGTCGCCTTCGACCTCGAGCACGACGGGGTCGTCGACCCTCGGCCAAATGCCACAGGCCTCGCCTTCGTCGCAGATGAAGCCATCGCCGTCCCGGTCGGTACCCGCAGCCACGATGTACTCGCCGAACGGCACGGACGGCATCTCGAAGGTGTAGCCGAGCTGCTCGTTGGTGACCGCTCCGGCCTCGGTTTCCAGCGTGCCCGGGGAGAGGGCGAGCACGTGCACTGTGCCGATATCCGCCGTCGCGCCGCGCCAGACCTGCATGGAAACCGGGACTGTGAGATCGCCGCCATCGGAGGCGATCGCGATCCGGCCCACGTATGTGTCCTCCGCCAAGCCCTCGCGATCCACCTCGACGACGAGCGTCGGCCACTCGTCGAAGGAGACATCCATCCACGCCGCGTCCGGCGCGACGGAACTCACCCGCACCGGAGCGCTGCCGAGGTTCCTGAGTTGTACGCGCAGCGCGTCCGCAGCGGCCCCGAAATGCAGGCGCGTCGGCGACACGGCCAGAACGCCGCGATCCGGTGGCCCGTCACCGCCGCCCGCCACGGCCCGCGCAACCGCAACCGCGCGGTACGCGTCGATGAGCCCGTGTCCGAAGACGTCATCGCGACCGGGCTCGCCCCAATCGTGCGTGATGCGTTCGGCGGCGGGGTCGGCGTGGGTTCCTGCAATCAGTCGATTAACTTCGCCAAGTCCCCGTTTCCCTTTTCGCGCCCGGCGAGTGGCGCCGGGTCGTTGAGGAACGCGCGGAGAACGGCTTGAGTCCTGCCTATTCGCCGAGGCCGCGCGCCATCCGCCGGCGTCGCATCGCCCCGCAGTCGAACGGCCCGGTCAGGCCCGCTCCACATGCACCGCCACCAGGT
>JAPPHP010000215.1 GCA_028821035.1 Gammaproteobacteria bacterium
CGGGCGCATGTCGTCCGCCATGGCCCGCGACGGCGCGTCTTCGGGCGCCTCACCGGTGACGCAGCGATACAGGACCGCCGCGAGGGCATAGAGGTCCGTCCACGGGCCCAGTCGTCCGCGCCGCGAGTACCCCTCCAGGGGGGCGTAACCCGCCACGATCCGCTGCCGGGACTCCGGCAGGCCGGCGCCGAACGCCTGACGCGGACCGGCGCGGTGCGACGGCGCCGGACCGAAGTCGCCGAGCACGGGTGAGCCGTCGCCGCGCACGACGATGCAGGCCGGCTCGATGGCGCCGTGCAGGACATCGGCCGCGTGGATCGCCCCGAGCCCGTCGAGCAGGGGGTAGAGGATGTCTGCCAGAGCCTGCGGAGAGAGCGTACGTTCTTCTTCCAACCGCTCGGACAGGGTGTCGCCCGCGACATGCTCCAGGACCGCGCAGGCCGTCCCGGCGACGTGCAGGCACTCCTCGACGCGAACCACCGCGGCGTGACGCACCCGCTGCAGCGCACGATAGCGCGCGAGAAACGCTTCCGTCCCGGCGTCGGGCGGCGCCGGCGCCCGGGGGGGACGGCCCGTTGCGTCCCCGGCGCCGCGCCCGGCCAGCCCGTCCGGGAGATACTCCCGGACGAGGACGATCCGGTCCTCGTCGACGACGCGCGCTTCGTAGTCCACGCCGTCACCGTCCCGCCGCACCACGCGCAGGATCTCGTAGCGTCCGAGACGGTGTTCGGCGGGCAGTGGCTCCGCCACCGTTACCTCCGCGCGCTCGACCGTGGCCCGCGGCTACGGGGTCCAGACCGCCCGGACGTAGTAGAAGCCGCCGTTGGCGCCATAGGGAGACGTCTCCGCGTACCGCAGACCCGAGACGTTGCGGTACTGCCGCGTCGGGGTTTCGTCCAGCACGTTCTCGGCGCCGAGCATCACCCGGATCGCGTCGGTGACGGCGTAGGCCAGCTCGGCATCGACGAGTGTCCGGGCGTCCGCGTCGAGCCGGGCGGTCGCGTCGTCCGTGGAGAACTCGACGAACTCGTCGTACCAACGGGCCCGGACGAGGATCTCGAACGGCCCCTGCACGTGGTTCCAGCTCAGCGAGAGCCGCTTGGCTGGGGTGTTCTCCTCGATCTGGACCACCCGCTTGTCGTCGATCACCGCGGGGTCGCGGCGGTCGACGCCGGTGTCCGTCCAGTTCGCGGCCAGACGCACCGTACTCGTGCCGCCAAACGCCTCCGCGGACCAGTTGGCCACGATGTCGAGGCCCTGCGTCGTCGTGTCGAACTCGTTCGTGTAGAAGCGCACCGACGTGAAGCTGCTGGCGTCGGAGACACCCTGGGCGAGCAGCGTCGCGACGTTCTCCGGGGTCAGGACCTTCTCGCTGCTGCGGGCGATGCGATCCTCCAGCTCGATGCGGAAGTAGTCGACCGTGATGTCCACGCCGCCCCACTGCAGCACCGTCCCGGCGGAGAAGTTGACGGATTCCTCCGGGGTCAGCGGCCGGCCGCCGACGAGACGCGCCGCGGGATGCGTCGGCGGCAGCGTGGCCTCGTCGGCCAGCACCCCGCCGGTGAAGGCCGTGGTCACGTTCAGGATGTTGGCCTGCCCCACCGTCGGCGTCCGAAAACCGCTGCTGACGGCGCCACGCAGCGCCACGGCATCGGTCAGTTGCCAGCGGGCCGTGAACTTGCCGTCGAGCGTATCGCCGACCCCGTCGTGGTCCTCGTAGCGGGCCGCGGCGGCGACCGTCAGGCTTCTGAGCAGGTCCACCTCGAGGTCCACGTACGCGGCGAAGCTGTCGCGGCCGAACTCGCCGGCGAGTCTCGGACCGAAGCCGGTGAACCCGTTGGAGCCGATGCCGAAACCCTGCTCGGCCAGTCCGCCGGGGCGGTCGTCGATGAACCAGGAGTTCTCTTCGCCGCTCTCGACCTTGAACCGCTCTTCGCGATACTCGAGGCCGAGGGCGACGTTGACCGGGGAAAAGAAGAGGTCGAGGTAGACAGGCCGCGACAGGTCGAGGTTGACGGTGTAGTCCGTCTCCGTGTAGGAGCCGGGGAAATAGTCGGTGGGGATATCCC
>JAPPHP010000441.1 GCA_028821035.1 Gammaproteobacteria bacterium
AGATGGCCCATGTGGCGTCCGCTCGAGGCGAAGCCCACGTGGTCGCGTTCGACCACGGCGACATCGAGTCCTTCCTCGCGCAGCACATATGCGCAGGAGAGCCCGACGAGCCCCGCGCCGACGATCACGACATCCGCGGTGCCGTCTTCGGTTAGCGCATCGGTGCGCGGGGGGTGTGCCTCGTCGGCGAAGAAGTTCGTCGTGAACGGGATGGTCTGCATGGTCTGCTCCTTCAGGCGATCACTGCTGCGCCAGCCAGTCGCGCATCAGCTTCTTGATCTGGGTCTGGTAGGGAACGCCCACCAGCCGCGCACGGGCCTGGAACGCCGCGAGCAGGGGCTCCGGCACGCGCATGCTGATGAGCCGCGACCGTGCGCGCGCCCGCCCGTGCAGCAGCCGGAAGTCCTCCAGGAAGCGGACGATGTCCTGTGGGGCGAGGTCGCGGCAGCGCTCGAGGTAGTCATCGGAGAACCGCTGCAGGGGCCGTTCGGTGGAAGACGGGCTCATCGGAGAAGCTCCAGTGCCTCAGCGTCCTCGAGATCCTGCGGTCGGCCGCTGGCGCGCTTCATGTCGATCAGGTCATCGACGGCGAGGACCTGCACCGGGCCCCCGGCAAGTTCCAGGGTGGTGGTGCGCTTGCCGGTCAGGTCGTAGGCGATGACCAGGTCGACCTGCTCGGAGGGGTCCTCGGGGTTGTAGAAGTTCCACGCCACCAGGCCGCGCTCCGAGATGTACTCGTCCCGGAACGCGTGGACCTCGTGCGCCGTCAGGGGCAGCCGTGACACGAGGCCGATTTCCGTCAGGGCCGCCTCGGCGGCGCGCAGGTCCTGGTGCGACCAGGGCAGCGCCACGTCGATGTCGATGGTCCCCCGCACGGCCCCGTGCAGGGCCACGGCGTAGCCGCCCACGACCGCGTAGCGGACACCGGCGTCGCGGAGGGCTCCACAGATACGTTCGAGGGACGTCACGGGGCGGAGTATATGCGCGCATATACATCAGCGCCCGTCTCACTCCGAGCCATACACCCCGTCCAGGTAGTCCACCACGATCCGGTCAAAGCTCTCGGGCTGTTCGTAGAATGGCCAGTGTCCGCTGTCTTCGATGATCGCCAGCTCGCAGGACGGCATGCTGCGCTGGAAGAACGTGTGGTTGCGCACGGGCGTGATCGGGTCGTCCGCGCCGCAGACGGCGAGACAGGGCGTGCGGACGGCCCACAGCCGGGAGAGGAAGTCGAAGGAGTCGTCCGCGATCCAGTCCCGGTAGACGAGTTCCGGCGAGACGTCGCCGAGATCCCGGTAGACTTGGTCGATGACGGTGTCGGGTGTGCGCGGGGAGTAGGTCCAACGGCGGTCCAGCGGAGGGACTTCCACACCCGAGGCCGCGAGGCGCGCGGCCTCGAGCACGTCGGGCGCTACCCGCAAACGCCCGCCGGTGTCGACGAGCACCATCGCCGCGAGGCGGTTCGGGTGATAGACGGCGTAGGTGAGCGCGATCGCGCCGCCGAGTGAATGCCCCACGATCACGAAGCGGTCCCAGTCGAGATGTTCGACGAGGCCCTCGATGACGAACGCATGGTCCGCCGTTCCCCGGAAGCCCGCCCCGCCGGATCGGCCGTGACCGGCGAGGTCGACGCAGACGTACCTGCAATCAGGCGGCAGGCTCTCGCAGTGCCTGGCCCACACGCCGGCGTTGCAGCCCGTGCCATGGACGTAGAGCACGCGCTTCGCCGCGTCCTGCGGACCTCCCTGGACGAAATGGATGTCGAGTCCGTCGATCTGGTGCGTAGGCATCGCGCGAAGCTCCTTTGTTATGGCGACGGGTACGCGTGCGCCCGCGCGACCGTCTCGTCGAGTTCCACCCCGAGTCCCGGTTCGGCCGACGGAATGATGAACCCGTCCTCCCACTGGAGCGGGCGGTCGAGGATCTCGGCGTGGAAACCGTCCAGCTGGCCGATGCTCTCCTGGATCAGGAAGTTGGGCGAGCAGGCGTCGAGCTGGATGTTGGCGGCCAGTTCGATCGGCCCGCAGTACAGGTGCGGCGCGATCTGGGCGTAGTGGGCCTCCGCCA
>JAPPHP010000167.1 GCA_028821035.1 Gammaproteobacteria bacterium
CAGAATCCCGAGAACCACATCACGGACGGTGAGGTCTACGCGAACGAGCTGAAGCTCGCCGCGCTGGCGGAGCCGCTGGGTTTCGACTCGATCTGGGGGGTCGAGCACCACTTCACGGACTACACCATGTGTCCGGACGTGCTGCAGTTCCTGACGTACATGGCGGGCCGCACCGAGCGCATTCAGCTCGGCTCGATGGTCGTCGTGCTGCCGTGGCACGATCCGATCCGCGTGGCGGAGCAGGTTTCCATGCTCGACCACATCTCCGAGGGGCGGCTCATCCTCGGCCTCGGCCGGGGCGCGGGGCGCATCGAGTTCGAGGGTTTCGGGGTCGACATGGGCGAGTCTCGCGAGCGCTTCGTCGAGGCGGCCGAGATCGTCCTGACCGGCCTCGAGCAGGGCTGGTGCGAGTACGACGGCAAGCACTACCAGCAGGCGGCCCGGGACGTCCGCCCGCGGCCGTCCCGCACGTTCAAGGGACGCACCTACGCGGCGGCGGTGTCGCCCGAATCCGTGGAGATCATGGCGCGCCTTGGCATCGGCATCCTGGTCATTCCCCAGAAGCCCTGGGACATGATCGACCACGAACTCACCACCTACCGCAAGGTCTTCCAGGAAGTGAACGGCGCCCCGGCGCCGGCGCCGATCATCGCCGGCTGGGTGTTCTGCGACCAGGACGAGAAACGCGCCCGCGAGATGGCCGTGCGCTGGATCGGCGGGTACTGGGAGACGGCGGCCAAGCACTACGAAATCGGCGGCGCCCACTTCGCGAACACGAAGGGCTACGAGTTCTACGCCGCCATGTCGGAGGCGCAGCAGGCGAGCGCCGGCCAGGCAACGGAGGCGTACCTGGACCTGCAGGTCTGGGGCACGCCGCAGATGTGCATCGACCGGATCCGGCAGACGACCGAGCGCATGCGGGCGGATACGTTCACGTCGGTGTTCAGCTACGCCGGCATGCCGTACGACGAGGCGGAGCGCAACCTGCGCCTCTTCGCGCAGGAGGTGCTTCCCGCACTGCGGGACGAGCAGGCGGTCGCGGCCGGCAGTTGAGGGCGCGCGGGTCTGCACGGAGGAAAGGGAGAGAGACATCGGCTGATCCAGCCAGACAACCAGACGGGGAGAGCGACGCGGCATGAACACGCCACTCAAGAAGGAATACTCCAATCTCGGGTTCGACCCCGACGCGTTGCGGGACAAGTACCGGGCCGAACGCGACAAGCGCATGCGGGACGACGGGGACGAGCAGTTCCTGCGGACCCGGGAGGAGTACGGCCACTACGCCGACGAGGATCCCTTCGTCCTTGAGCCCGAGGAGCGGGAGCCGGTCCAGCGAGAGGTGGACGTCGCCGTCATCGGGGGCGGTTTCAGCGGCATCATGGCCGCCGCGCGGCTCAAGGAACGGGGCGTTACGAAGGTCATGCTGATCGAGTCCGGCGCGGACTTCGGCGGCACCTGGTACTGGAACCGGTATCCGGGCTCGCAGTGCGACATCGAGTCCTACTGCTACCTGCCGCTCCTCGAGGAACTCGACTACATGCCGAAGGAGAAGTACTCCTACGCGCCCGAGATCTTCGAGCACTGCCAGCGCATCGGCGAGTACTACGGACTGTATGACCTGTCGCTCTTCCAGACGCGAGTGACGGCGTTGCGCTGGGACGAAGAGGACAGCCGCTGGATGGTCTCTACCCATCGGGGCGACGACATCCGCGCGCGCTTCGTCGTCCAGGCGGCGGGCACGGCGAACGTGCCGAAGCTGCCGGGCATCGAGGGCATCCACGACTACAAGGGACACTCGTTCCACACGAGCCGGTGGGACTACGACTACACCGGCGGCGACCACTCCGGCGGGTTGACCAAACTCTCGGACAAGCGGGTCGGGATGATCGGCACGGGCTGCACGGCCATCCAGGCGGTACCGTTCGTCGGCGAGCACGCGAAGGAGCTCTACGTGTTCCAGCGCACGCCGTCGTCGGTGGACGCGCGCGGCAACAGCCCGACGGACGAGGACTGGTACCGGTCGTTACAGCCGGGCTGGCAGCGCGAGCGGCGCGAGAACTTCGC
>JAPPHP010000435.1 GCA_028821035.1 Gammaproteobacteria bacterium
GGAAGACCTCGGCGGCGAGAGGTACTTCACCGCCGTCTATCCGGACTACGCCGTCGCCGACGCGTGCGTCAACTGCCACAACCGTCACAAGAACTCCCCCCGCACCGACTTCGAAGTCGGCGACATGATGGGCGGGATCGTCATACGCATTCCGATGGAGTGACTCGCAGGCATTGAGTCAACGACAGCAACTCACCCGCGGGCTTGCGCGAGCCTGTCGTGGCCCTCGACGGTAATGTGGAACCCGTAGAACGGGTGCTCGTCGATCCACTCGGCCAGGCCCTCGTCAGCCAGCGACTCGGCCGCGTGCTCTTCCTCGGCCGTCAGCCCCTTGACGCCGAGGCGTCCGTCGACATCCTGCGCCATCCGCTCGAGCAGCTTCCGCTTCAGCTGCTCGTCATTCATGCCGCTTGCGTCCGCAGGCGCGCAGCGCCACTCACCGAGTCTCGACTTCGGGCGGAACGACGAACCCGAGCGGGTCGCTGGCCTGCGCGTCTACCCGCCTGGTCCGAACGCCCGCGCGGAGCACCTGGAACCGGCGGCGCGCGACGGGATGGTGGTAGGCATCCAGCTCCTCGATGTCGGTCACCGCACGCCACGATCCGTCCGGCCATCCTCTCCTGTTGGCGAACTCCCTCGCCGCCCCCTCCAGCGTCTCGGCGGCGGTGTCGACCCACTCGCCGTCCCACACCGACAGATTCCTGTTGGTCTTCAACCCCATGCGCAGGTCTCCGCTGTCCCCTGGTACCGAGGCGCGCGAGCGTAACACGCGAGCCCGATGCCGCCTTTCGGTACTGCCATAGTCCTCGAATCGTGGTACCGGCTGGTTCGATAGGCCCGTACCGAAGCTCGTTTCCGCTTGCCACGCTGGGCGCGTTCGTGGATCATCGAGCCTCGGTCAATCAATCCGCACGACAGGGTGTCCGACTCCGCGACGAACGAAAGGGACGACTTCCGCAGCGTCGTCCAGCAGCACCGCAAGGATGCGAGGCGGGCAGCCGAACACTATCAGATTCGCCATCGACGGTTCATCCGCCTGCACGTCGTCGGGAACGTCCTGCTCGTCGGCTTGGGCTCCGGCTGTTTCGTCTCCGCGTTCGCCATCGCCATTACGGGGGAACGCCTTGTGCCCGAACCGCTGATCGGCCTCCAGCAGGTGCTCGGGATTCTGCTCGCGATCGTCGTGCTCTGGTCCCTGGTCGCCAATCACGCGGTCAAGAGCGCGCTGGCGCTTTCCGTCGCGCGGGAGACCTACGAGATCGTGCGCCGGCTGACCGAGTTGCTGGGCGAGATCGACGCGGGGGTGGACGAGCTCCGCGTGCGGCAGGAACTGGACCGCCTGCTCGACAGGCTCGCCGAGGCGACGCTCAGGTTCGGGGACGTCGGCACCGTGAACGTCGGCGCGCACGATACGGAGTCGCCGGCCATGCCGTCCTTCGCGGCGCGGCTGGTCCGGCCCTTCCGGCCGCAGACCTCCTCCCACGATTCCGCGGCGGAGTGACGGACCCGGTCGCGCCGGACAGCCGGCAACCGGAATGTCAGCTCGACATGTTCCGGGATCTACCCGAAGGCCGCCTGTTTCTGCTGCTGGCGGTCCTTGAGCACGAGGCCATGAAGGCGGCAGCGCGCGGTCGCGTCCGGGATGCCATACGCGAACTGTCCGAACTGCGAGAGGAGCTTGCCGGAGCGGCAACCTCCACGAGCGCCGCCGTTCACACCCTGGGCACGGGCAAGACATCCGCACCGGAGCGTCCCTCCTCAGCCTGTAGGCGCGCCGCCAGTGCCGCCATCGCATAGCGACGCATGACTCCGGGCGAGTTCATCGCCAAGTGGCGCGCCTCCGAACTCAAGGAGCGCTCCGCGTCCCAGGAGCACTTCATCGACCTGTGCCGCATGCTCGGCGAGCCGACGCCCGCGGAGGCCGATCCGACGGGCGAGCGCTACAGCTTCGAGAAGGGTGCCCGCAAGGACGGCGGGGGCGACGGCTGGGCGGACGTCTGGAAGCGCCACCATTTCGCGTGGGAGTACAAGGGCCGGCACGCCAACCTCGACCGCGCCTTCGC
>JAPPHP010000339.1 GCA_028821035.1 Gammaproteobacteria bacterium
TCCGCCCGGCAGTTGATCATGGCCTTCTGGTCGACCGTCACGCGCTCGCGGCTCTGCTCGTCAGCCAGCTCGAGTGCCAGGTCGGGCGCGACTTCGAGGGGGGTGTCCGACACTGCTTCGAGGGCGACTTCAGGCTCCCGTGGCGCCTCGTTTACGGCCGCGTCGGCTGCCGGCGCAACGGTTTCCGGGGCAACCGGCGCTTCCGCGCGTGGCGGCGGCGCGGACACCATCGGCCCGACCGCCTGGGCGGTCTCAAGCCTGGCCGCTATCGGTGCCGTTTCCAACGCCGGCGCCACGGCCTCCACGGGAGCCGCGACCGGTTCCGTCCCGTCCCGGACCGCGAGGTCCGCGATGACGCCGGCGGTTTCTTCGGTATCGTAGTCGTCCCAGGAGAGTTGCATGGGCATGCTTGGTCAGGTCCTCGTGTTCGTTTACTGACAGGCTTCGCAGTCGGGGTCGTCGATGGCGCAGGCCAGAGGCGCGTTCTCCGTCTGAATGTCCGCCGGGACGTCCGCCGGCGCAACGCCCCCCACCGCCTCCACCGCGTTCAGCGCGCCCGTCTCGAGGGTCGACTTCTCGGCGGCCGTGGCCCCGAGCGAGCGCAGGTAATAGGTGGTCTTCAGGCCGCGCATCCACGCCATCCGGTAGGTGACGTCGAGCTTCTTGCCCGACGCGCCGGCGATGTAGAGGTTCAGGGACTGGGCCTGGTCGATCCACTTCTGGCGCCGGCTCGCGGCGTCCACCAGCCAGCGCGGCTCCACCTCGAACGCCGTGGCGTAGAGCTGCTTCAGGTCCTCGGGGACGCGGTCGATGCGGGCAACGCTGCCGTCGTAGTACTTGAGGTCGTTCACCATGACGTTGTCCCAGAGGCCCCGGCCCTTGAGGTCGTGCACGAGGTAGGGATTGACGACGGTGAATTCGCCCGAGAGGTTCGATTTCACGAACAGGTTCTGGTACGTCGGCTCGATCGACTGCGAGACTCCGGTGATGTTGGCGATGGTTGCCGTCGGAGCGATCGCCATCACGTTGGAGTTGCGCATGCCCTGCATCCGCACCCGGTCGCGCAGCTTGTCCCATTCGAGGGTCGTGCCGAAGTCCGCGTCGAGGTACTCGCGGGAGCGCTCGTCGCGCAGGCGCTTCAGCGAGTCGATCGGCAGCACGCCCTGGCTCCACAGCGAACCCTCGAAGCTCGCGTAGCTGCCCCGCTCGCGCGCCAGGCGGACGGACGCCTCGATCGCGTGGAACGACACCGCCTCCATGGACCGGTCGGCGAACTCGACCGCCGCCTCGGACCCGTAGGGGATGCGCAACTGGTAGAGCGCGTCCTGGAAACCCATGATGCCGAGGCCGACGGGCCGGTGGCGCATGTTGGAGGCGTGCGCCTGGGGCACCGAGTAGTAGTTGATGTCGATGACGTTGTCGAGCATCCGCACGGCGGTACGCACCGTCTTCTTGAGCTTCTTGGCGTCGAGTTCGCCGTCTTTCAGGTGCTGCGCGAGATTGACGGAGCCGAGGTTGCAGACCGCGATCTCGTCCTTCGACGTGTTGAGCGTGATCTCGGTGCAGAGGTTGGACGAGTGCACCACGCCCACGTGCTGCTGGGGCGAGCGGACGTTGCAGCTGTCCTTGAACGTGATCCAGGGATGGCCCGTCTCGAACAGCATCGAGAGCATCTTGCGCCACAGCTCCTGGGCCTGGACGCGCTTGAACAGCGTCATCTCCCCGGTGCGCGTCTGCTCCTCGTACGCCTCGTAGCGCTGCTCGAACGCGCGTCCGCAGAGGTCGTGCAGGTCCGGTGTCTCGTTCGGCGAGAACAGCGTCCACGTCCCGTCCTCGAAGACGCGCTTCATGAAGAGGTCCGGCACCCAGTTGGCCGTGTTCATGTCGTGCGTGCGCCGGCGGTCGTCGCCGGTGTTCTTGCGCAGCTCGAGAAACTCCTCGATGTCGAGGTGCCAGGTCTCGAGGTAGGAGCAGACGGCGCCCTTGCGCTTGCCGCCTTGGTTCACTGCCACGGCCGTGTCGTTGACCACCTTCAGGAACGGCACGACGCCCTGGGACTTGC
>JAPPHP010000056.1 GCA_028821035.1 Gammaproteobacteria bacterium
TCGGCGACCTGAAGTACGGTCGGGCCGTGCACTCGCTGTGCAAGCTCCTGGGGCTCTTCGACGGCGTGACGTTCAACCTGGTGTCGCCGCCCGGCCTGGAAATCTCTCGGGAGATCGCCGCGGCGCTGGGGACGCGGGGGCATACGGTCAACGAAGGCCACGAACTCGAGGCCGGCATCCACCACGTGGACATCGTCTACGTCACCCGCACCCAGGAGGAGCGCTTTCCGTCCCAGCAGGAGGCGGACCGCTACCGCGGGCTGTTCCGGCTGAACGAGGCCATCTACACGGAGCACTGCGAGCCGAACACGGTGATCATGCATCCCCTGCCCCGCGACTCGCGGTCGCAGGCCCAGGAGCTCGACGAGGACCTGAACGCCAACCCGAACCTGGCGATCTTCCGGCAGACCGACAACGGGGTGCTGGTGCGCATGGCGCTGTTCGCCATGGTGCTCGACGTGGCCGACCGGGTCGACGCGGACGCCCGTCCGGTGACCTGGTACACCGGGAAACGCACGCCCCGGTGAGCTCGCGGGGCGTTACAGGGCGGCGTCGAGCTCCGGCACGGCGTTGAAGAGGTCCGCCACCAGCCCGTAGTCCGCGATCTGGAAGATGGGCGCGTCGGCGTCCTTGTTGATGGCGACGATGACCTTCGAGTCCTTCATCCCCGCGAGGTGCTGGATCGCCCCCGAGATGCCGACCGCGATGTAGAGCTCAGGCGCCACGATCTTGCCCGTCTGTCCCACCTGCATGTCGTTGGGAACGAAGCCGGCGTCGACCGCCGCGCGCGACGCGCCGACGGCGGCCCCGAGCTTGTCCGCCACCCCTTCGAGGAGCTTGAAGTTGTCGCCGTTCTGCATGCCGCGGCCGCCGGAGATGACGACCCGGGCGGCGGTCAGTTCGGGCCGTTCGGACTTCGCGAGTTCTTCGCCGACGAACTCGGAGAGGCCGGCGTCGTGCACGCTGCCCACGGCCGTAACGGGCGCGCTGCCGCCCTCTCCCGGCGCCGGGTCGAAGCCCGTGCCGCGCACGGACACGACCTTCTTCGCGTCGTCCGACCTGACCGTGGCGATGCCGTTGCCGGCGTAGATCGGTCGCTTGAAGGTGTCGGCGGCGTCCACTCCGACGATGTCGGAGATCATCGCGACATCGAGCAGTGCGGCCGCGCGGGGCAGGAAGTTCTTGCCCGTGGTGGTGTGGGCCGCGAGGATGTGGTCGTACGAGGCGCCCAGTTCGGCGATCAGCAGCGCCATGTTCTCGGCGAGATGGTGCGCGTAGGCGGGGTCGTCCGCGCACAGCACGCGGGCGATGCCGGGCACGGAAGCCGCGGCCTCGGCGACCGCGCCGCAGTCCTGTCCCGCGACCAGCAGGTCGATCTCGCCGCCGATCTCCTGCGCCGCGGCGAGGACGTTCAGCGTGACCGGGCGGAGCGCCTGGTTGTCGTGTTCAGAGACGACAAGAATGCCCATTATTCAATCACCTTCGCTTCGTTCTTCAGTTTTTCCACCAGTTCGTCGACGGACTCGACGAGCACGCCCGCGGACCGCCCCGCGGGTGGTTCGACGTTGAGCACCTCGAAGCGCGGCGCGACGTCGCCGCCGAGGGCGTGGGGGGGGGTGTCGGCGGGCGGTTTGTTGCGGGCCGTGATGATGTTGGGCAGCGAGGCGTAGCGCGGCTCGTTCAGCCGGAGGTCCGTCGTGACCACGATGGGCAGGCTCAGGGAGACGGTCTGCAGGCCGCCGTCGACCTCGCGGACCACCTGCGCCTTGCCGTCCGCGACGGTGAGTTCGGAGGCGAAGGTCCCCTGGGCCAGGCCGGTGAGAGCGGCGAACATCTGCCCGGTCTGGCCGTTGTCGCCGTCGATGCTCTGCTTCCCGAAAATCACGATCCCGGGCGTTTCCTGCTCGTAGACGGCCTGCAGGATCTTCGCGACCGCCAAGGGCTGGAGGTCCTCGTCCGTCTCGACGAGGATGGCCCGGTCGGCGCCGAGCGCCAGGCAGGTGCGGAGCTGTTCCTGGCACGCCGTACCGCCGACGGACACGGCGATGACCTCCTCCG
>JAPPHP010000218.1 GCA_028821035.1 Gammaproteobacteria bacterium
GGACCAGGAGCGTCAGGGGGTTGCGTCGCGGGCGTGGCGGCGGCTCGGACAGGAACGGCACCTCCTTTTGCGTGCCGAGCGCCGAGTACCAGA
The DNA here is from genome assembly GCA_028821035.1 of Gammaproteobacteria bacterium. GTDB lineage: Bacteria > Pseudomonadota > Gammaproteobacteria > Pseudomonadales > Azotimanducaceae > VXNE01. The sequence goes on from JAPPHP010000218.1 coordinate 94, forward strand.
TCGTGACGACCATGAACACGGCCAGCACGATCGCGAAGGGCATGTAGTTGCCGACGGCCAGGCGGCCGCCCATGTCGTCGGCGAAGAAATAGCCGAAGCCCACCGCGATCACCATCGCGCTTCCGGCCGGACCGAAGAACTGCCGGTAAGCGACGATCTGCGTGCGCTGGTTGTAGTTCTGCGTGAGTTCCGCCCCGAGGGCGAGGTGCGGCACGTGGTAGAGCGTCATGGCGCCGCGCGTGAGCACTGCGAACGCGGTGAGCCAGGCGAACAGCCCCCACTGGCCAAGGCCCTCCGGCGGAGAGAAGAGGCCGACGAAGGCGAGCGCGAGCGGGACGGCCGACGCGTACATGAACGGATGGCGCCGCCCGAGGCGGGACTTCCACTTGTCGGACAGCGACCCGGCGAGGGGGTCGGTGACGGCGTCGAACAGCAGGGCGATGAAGAGCGCGGCGCCGGCGAGCGCGCCGGGCAGTTCGAGCACCTGGTTGTAGTAGAAGAGGATGAACAGGCTGAAACCCGTGTTCTTCAGCCCCTCCGCAAACTGGCCGACGCCGAACGCCAGCTTGCTGGAGAACGGGACGAGGCGATCGTTCGGGTTGTGCGTGTCCATCCGGCCCGAGCATAGCAACTCCGCGCGGAGCGGAGTCCGGCATCGGCAGCCTGCCGCGGCCGTCGCTCTCGGCTTCGGCCCGCCTTGACCGCGCTCGAGCCTTGCGGGTTAACTTCGATGCGTCACGTGGGAGGCGCGACCATGACCTTCTTCGACTACGACCGGGCGCCCGTTGCGATCCGTCCGGACATCGCCGAAGCACACCGCGAATACTGGCGCACGCTGGCGCGGCCCGGTAGCTGGTGGACGGGCGCCGAGCGCGTGGCGATCGCCGCGGAGTCCCGTAACGCGACGACATGCGCGCTGTGCAGGGCGCGCAAGCAGGCGCTGTCGCCGGACGCCGTCACCGGGAAGCACGATTGCGGGGAGGGGCTGCCCGCCACCGCGGTTGACGCGGCCCACCGCGTCGTCACCGACCAGGGCAGGATCACCAGGAAGTACGTCGAGCACAACGTCGCATCAGGGCTCAGCAAGGAAGCGTACGTGGAACTCGTCGGCGTCGTGGTCGCGACGATGAGCATCGACGAGTTCCACCGGGCGCTTGGCATGGAGCTGGAGGCCCTGCCGAGCCCCGAGCCGGGCGAGATCAGCCGTTACAGGCCGGCCGTGCTCAGCGAGGACGTCGGCTTCGTGCCCACGATTCCGAAGGACGGGGCCGTGGGCAACGAGGAGGGCCTCTGGCCGGGCGGCCGCACCGCGAACGTCCTGCGCGCGCTGACGCTCGTGCCGGACGCGTTGCGCGACTGGCTCGACCTTTCCCGCGCGCAATACCTGGCCGTCGAGGCCATGGCCAACCTGGGCCAGGACGAAGCCCGCTCCATCGACCGCATGCAGATGGAGCTAATCGCCGCCCGCGTCTCCGCCGTCAACGAGTGCTTCTACTGAACGGGCGCACACGCCACGGCGCTCCGGGTGAGCGCCCAGTACAACGAGACCGAAGTCGACCTTCAGGCCGTCAACGGCGATGCCGCGAGCGCCGCGGTCGGGATCGAGTTCGGGCCGGAGCTCATGCGCTTCGCAGAGAGCCTCGCCGCGCGTGACGACGACCTGGGGGACCACCGGCAGGCGCTCCTCGAAACCGCTGGACCGGCCGTGCTGGTGGACGCCGCCGGCGTCGCCGCGAACTTCCAGCGCATGGTGCGCATCGCCGACGCCATCGGCATTCCCGTCGATGAGAGGTCCGGCGAGATGGGCCGGCAGGTGCGCGCGGAGCTGGACCTCGAGCGGTTCCCCAGCGCGCGGAATTCCGTCTCGGTCTGACTCGGTCGGGGTCAGTCCGGAAGAGAACCGGCGGCGCTCCCGAGCGCGTCGAGCACTTCCCGGGTGTGCTGTCCCAGCG
>JAPPHP010000445.1 GCA_028821035.1 Gammaproteobacteria bacterium
CGATCGCGGCGACCACCGCCGCCGTCCCCGCCGTGATGTGCACGACCGTGCCGCCGGCGAAGTCCAGCAGGCCCAGTTCGCCGAGCCACCCGCCGCCCCACACCCAGTGGCAGATCGGCGCGTAGACCAGCAGCACCCACAGCGTCGAGAAGAGCAGCACCGACGAGAAGCGCATGCGCTCCGCAAAGCCGCCCACGATGAGGGCCACGGTGATGATGGCGAAGGTGAGCTGGAAGGTCGCGAACGCCGATTCGGGAATCGTGCCGCTCATGGCGTCCTCTCCGACGCCGGCGAACAGGACCTTGGAGAGCCCGCCCACGACGGGCAGGCCGTCGTCGAAGGCGAGACTGTAGCCCACGATCAGCCAGAGGATCGTCACGACACAGACGATCGTGAAGCACTGCATCAGGACGCTGAGCACGTTGCGCACCCGCACGAGGCCGGCATAGAAAAGCGACAGGCCCGGGATGGTCATGAAGAGCACCAGCGCCGTCGCCGTCAGGATCCAGGCGGTGTCCCCACCGTCCAGGGTGTCGGCGGCGCCGGACACGCTCGCAAGCATCGCCGCCGCGCCCGCCACCACGGGCAGACCGCGCCCGCTCGAATGCCATTTCATCCTCTGTCTCCCCAACCGGACTCGTAGGGGTACGAAACTACCCTGTCCCGGGGCGATGATCCAGCGTCAGCGTCCCCGCGCGCTCCCTGCGGGCCAGTTCGCCGACCAGACCCGGCCCCTCGAAGATCAGCCCGGTGTAGACCTGGAGCAGGTCCGCCCCGGCGTCCAACATGGCCCGCGCGGTCCCGACGTCGTGGATGCCGCCCACCCCGATCAGCGTGATCTCCGGCCCGAGCGCATCCCGGAGCGCGCCCACGACCTCGACGGCGCGCGCGTTGAGGGGTACGCCGCTCAACCCCCCCGCCTGCCGCGCGAAGTCCGACGCGAGACCGGGTGGGCGCGTCAGCGTCGTGTTGGTCGCGACGACCGCGTCCAGGCCGGCGTCTCGCGTGACCGCCGCGAGCTCGCCGAGACCCGCCACGTCGAGATCCGGCGCGACCTTGACGGCCAGCGGCAGCCGGTGGCCCGAGGCGGCATCGAGCGCGTCCCGTTCCCGTACCAGCGCCCCGAGCAGCGCGGCGGCCGCCGGCGCGTCCTGCAGGCCGCGCAGCCCCGGCGTGTTGGGCGACGAGACGTTCACGACCACGTAGTCCGCATGGGGATGCACGGCACGCAGGCAGAGCAGGTAGTCGTCCACCGCCCGCGCCAGCGGCGTGTCGCGGTTCTTGCCGATGTTCACCCCGACCGGCACGGCGAGGCCGCGCCGGCGGAGCCGCGCGAGCCGGCGGGACACGGCCGCGCTACCGGCACTGTTGAATCCCATGCGGTTGATCAGCGCGCCATCCGCCGCGGACCGAAAGAGCCGCGGCCGGGGATTGCCGGGTTGTGGGCGCGGCGTCACGGTGCCCACCTCGAGGAAGCCGAAACCGAGGCGCGCGAACCCGCGCACCGCGATGGCGTCCTTGTCCAGTCCCGCCGCCAGGCCGATCCGGTTGGCGAAGGAGAGCCCCATGGCGCGTACCGGCGCATCGCGCCGCGCGGCTCCCGGGAGCGCGCCCCAGGCCTGCATGGTCCGCAGGGCGAGCCCGTGGGCGAGTTCGGGCGGAAGGGCGAAGAGCAGGCGACGCAGGACGCGGTACACGCGACGAGTGTATCCGGTTCGCGGCCACCGCTCCCGCGCAACCGCCAGCGCAACGGCTACAATCCCGACACCGTCGCCGGGCCGCTCTCCCAAGCACATGGAAGCCGTTCACGACCTCCTGCACGACCGCGTCCACGCAGCCATCGCGTGGCTCGAGTCCCGCATCGTCGGTCAGCAGGCCCTGATACGGCGCCTGGTCATGGCGTTGCTGTGCGACGGCCACCTCCTCGTCGAAGGCGCGCCCGGCCTCGCCAAGACACGCGCCATCCGGGAACTCGCGCGCACGGTCGAGGGCAGTTTCCACCGCATCCAGTTCACGCCCGACCTGCTGCCGAGCGACGT
>JAPPHP010000442.1 GCA_028821035.1 Gammaproteobacteria bacterium
TCCCGCGTCCGTCTTCAGGTCGATGGCGACGCTGCGCTTGTTCCGCTGGAGCTTCACGAAGACGGCGAGACGGTTCCACGGATCGTCGCCGGGCTCGCCTCCGATCCAGCCGCCGAGGTTGAGCCGCGGGAACTCGCGCGGTCCGCGGCCGGTCGGGGCTTCGATCTTGACGACCTCGGCGCCGAGATCCGCGAGGATGCGCGTGCCGAGCGGCCCCGCCCACACGTGCGTCAGGTCGAGGATGCGTACGCCGCGGAGTGGTCCATCAGCCATCGTGACGTTCCCCGAGGTCCGTCTCCATCGGCAGCAGATCGCGGCTCGGCGGCGTCCGGCCGTCCATCCGCCACGCCCGCCGCGGTGCGCGTACGGAGCCCGCCTTGCCGTTGCGGACGGTCTGCCAGAAGCCGCGCACGGCGAGGTGCGGGTCGGCCAGCACGTCTTCGATGGTCTGCACCACACCGATGGGAATGCGGCACTCCTCTGCGCGCCGACGCACCTCCGCCCGCGTCATCGGTCCGATGGCCGCGGCGATGATCGCGTGCAGTGCGTGCCGGTTGTCGCGCCGCAGTGCGTTGGTCTCGAAACGTTCGTCAATGACGAGGTCCGGGCGGTCCAGGAACGCCGCGAACGGGTCCCAGAAGCCCGGCACGATGTTGACGTACGCCCAGCCGTCGGCGCAGCGGAACAGGTTGGTCGGCACGACATAGTAGAAGTCGCTGCCGTGCCGCTCGCGGATCAGTCCCCCGCAGTGCCACATGACCGTGGTGAACTGGCTGAGCGCCATCACGACTTCCAACATGCCGAGGTCGATGACGTTGCGTTCGCCCGCGAGGCGACAGGCGTTGGCGGCGGCGTAGGCGAACGCCCCGCTCTGGAACTCCGGATAGTGGCCGGGCAGCGTCAGCGGGGCGCGTTCGGGGTCTCCGATGATGTAGGTGTAGCCGCCCATGGCGAGCAGGACGTTGGTCGACGCCTGCCAGTTGCGCTTGGGTCCGGTCCGTCCGAACGGGGTGATGGCTGCCTTCACGGGAGCGTCCCACGCGTCGAAGCCCAGGGCCTCGACCGCATCCGCCGTATCACCTTCGACCACGACCACGTCGGCTCGCGCGGCGAGGTCGGCGATCAGCTCCGGGTCGTCCGTCGCGATACGGCGCTTGCCGGCGTGAAGGTAGAGGTCCATCGCCGCGTCGCTCACCCACGCCGGAGGCCGTGCGCCGGTCTCGACGCGCACGACGTCGCTGCCGGCTTGTACGAACAGACGCCCGCAGTATCCAGCGGCGAAGCCGCCCAGCTCGAGTACGCGATCCAAGGAGGAGTGCTACCGTAACGGTCGGCGCGAGATGATACGGCCCGCGAACACTCGGTTCATCGCGGTCACCACTCCACGATCTCGTCGACGAGCCCCCACGCGAGCGCCGTCTCCGCATCGACGCGGGCTCCCGTGAGCGCCATCCAGCACAGCCGCCGGCGCCCGATCCGGGGCAGGATGCTGGCCGTGCCGCCAGCGCCGGGCACCAGTCCCATGGACACTTCAGGCAACACGAAGAACGCATCATGGCGCGCCTTGAGGGTTCCGGCGAAGGCGGGAAGCTCGATGCCGGCGCCGATGCAGGCACCGTGCAGTCGCGCCTCCACGCGGTCGCGGAGCGCGTGCATCAGCAACGCGGCGCTGCGGGTCATGCGCGAAGCATGCGCGCGGCCGGCGTCGGTCGCCTCGCCGAACTCGTCGAGGTCGCCGCCGGCGCTGAAACACGCGCCGGCTCCGGACAGCACGACGCGCACCTCCGGATCGTCGGCCGCGAGCTGGAGCGCCTCGCAGAGGGCGTCGCGCAGTTCGGCGGAGTAGGCGTTGCGCTTGTGCGGACGGTTGAGCGTCACCCGCAACTCGTTGCCCGACCGCGAGAGGACGACGAGCGGTGCGTCGGGTTCCGGCGGCCGCGGTCGTCTCCGCCGTCCCGCGAGCCAGGCCTGGAACTCGGCGCCGTGCTGCAGGGTCGAATAAGTCAGGGACTCCGCGAAGAGCCGGTCGG
>JAPPHP010000195.1 GCA_028821035.1 Gammaproteobacteria bacterium
GTCAAGCACCAGATCGCGGAGGCCCTCCGCGTCCACGAGGGCATGACGCGGCGGCAGGCCGGGGCGCGGGCGATCGAACTCCTGGACCACGTCGGCATCCCCGGCGCGGCCCAGCGTGCCGACGACTATCCACACCAGTTTTCCGGCGGCATGGCGCAGCGCGCGATGATCGCGATGGCGCTGGCCTGCAACCCGAAGCTCCTGATCGCCGACGAGCCGACCACGGCGCTCGACGTCACGATCCAGGCACAGGTGCTCGATCTGCTGACCGCCCTGCAGGAAGAGCACGGCATGGCGATCCTGCTCATCACCCACGACCTCGGGGTGATCGCGGACATGTGCGAGGAGGCGCTGGTGATGTACGCGGGCATGATCGTCGAACAAGGCCCGGTCGGCCCCCTCCTCTCCGAGCCTGCGCATCCCTACACCAACGGGCTCCTTTCCTCGATGCCCCAGAGCGGTCCGCGACGGGAGCCCTCAGCCGGGGAGCGCGAGGGGCCTGCCCCTCGCAAGAAGACGCTGCCGCAGATTCCGGGTCGCGTCCCACCGGCGTGGGCGTGGCCCGAAGGCTGCCGCTTCCATCCGCGCTGTCCCCACGCGCGCCCGGCATGCGCGGCCGGCGACATCCCGCTGCGCACGGTGGCGCCGGAACGTGCCGCGCGCTGCGTGCGCCTCGACGAGATCGACCCGAGGGAGGGCTGGTAGTGGCCGACGCCCCGCTGCTCGAGGTCGAAGACCTGCACGTCGACTTCCGCGTCCGCCGCGGCCTGTTCGGAGCCGCCTCCTACACCGTGCATGCCGTCGCCGGCGTCAGCTTCCGGATCGAACGAGGGGAAACCCTGGGAATCGTGGGCGAGTCCGGATCCGGGAAATCCACGCTCGGCCGCGCCCTGCTGCGGCTGGTGGACGCGACCCGGGGGTCCATCCGTCTCGGCGGGCAGGAGGTGGGCGAACTCCGGGGCCGCATGCTCGACTTCCGGCGCGACCTGCAGGTGATCTTCCAGGACCCGCAGGCGTCGCTGAATCCGTCCATGGTGGTCGCGGACATCGTCGGCGAACCGCTCACGATTCATTTCGGGCTGCGCGGCCGCGAGCGCGACGCCCGGGTGGCGGATTTGCTGGAACGCGTGGGCCTCGCCACCTACCACCTCGAGCGCTACCCGTCCGAGTTCTCCGGGGGGCAGCGCCAGCGCATCGCGGTCGCCCGCGCCCTGGCGCTGGAGCCCCGCCTCATCGTCTGCGACGAACCGGTGAGCGCCCTCGACGTGTCGACCCAGAGCCAGGCCATCAACCTGCTGGAAGAGCTGCAGGAGTCGTTCGGCATCGCGTATCTCTTCATCGCCCACGACCTGGCCGTGGTGCGGCACATCAGCCACCGGGTCGGCGTGATGTATCTCGGGCGGATCGTGGAGCTCGGACCGGTGGACCGGGTGCACGACCGTCCCGCCCACCCCTATACGCAGATGCTCCTCGCGGCCGCTCCGGTGACCGATGTCGCCACCCAGCGGCAGCGCAAGGCCATACGGCGCCGGCTGCCGGCGACCGAACTGCCGAGCCCCATCGACCCGCCCACCGGCTGTCCCTTCCACACGCGCTGCGCGCATGCCATGGACATCTGCCGCCGTGAGATGCCGGAGACCTCCTCCATCGACGGCGGCGGCTGGGTCGCCTGCCACCTGCAGTCCGTGGGACCGCGGCTTGCGGGGGCGCCCCTCGACCGCATGGTGGCAGACCGCTCGGCCTGAGCCTTCGTCCCATTGCGGTCGGTCGCACCCCCTGCCAGTATCGGACCATGTCCGCCCCACGCCGCCAACGGCTCGATCCCGAGCGGTTCGAACTGCCGGTCGACGAGATCCGCGCCGGGCGGTACTCGGACAAGTACTTCGTGCGCACGCGGGACGTACTGCGCGCGGACGGGCACCGGCCGAGCGTGCTGATGCAGGTGTTCTGCAAGACCGCCGGCATGCTGTGCGGCATGGACGAGGCGGTGGCGCTCCTCAAGCTCGCGAGCGACGACTGGTCCG
>JAPPHP010000144.1 GCA_028821035.1 Gammaproteobacteria bacterium
GTGCTGTTCGCCGTGGCGCTCGCGAGTGCGCGTGAACCGGTCATCCGCCCGCAGCCGAAGCTCGACTGGCGCCGCGCCGTGGGCGCGCTGATCGAGAACCGGGCCTTGCGCCGGATCCTGCTCGCCGATCTGCTGCTTGGGGTACAGGGGGGCATCAACGGGTCGGTGCACTTTTTCTTCGTCGTCCAGGTGCTCCTGCTGCCGCAGGCGGCGAGCCTGTACCTGGTGGTGCTGTTCCTGACGGGTTTCCTGTGCGTCCCGGTCTTCGTCCGTCTGAGCGAGCGCTTCGGCAAGCATCGGACCCTGTGCCTTGGAGCGTTGCAGTCGTCTCTCGCGACGGGTGCGCTCTTCGTCGTGCCGGCCGAGGGCTTCGTGTGGGCTCTGTTGGTCTTCGTGGGCATCGGGGTGAACTTCGGCGCGAAGGACATGCTCCTGCGTTCGATGATGGCGGACGTGATCGACCAGGACCGGGTCAGCGTCGATGCCGAGCGCAGTGCCCTCTACTACTCGACGCTGTCGCTCACCAGCAAGATCGGCCTGGCGCTCGCGGTCGGGATCGTCTACCCGGCACTCGATCTGATCGGCTTCACCGTCGGCGGCGCCAACGACCAGGCCACGCTGGACGGCGTGCGCGTTCTCGTCGCGGGCTCACCGACCCTCATCACGCTCTGCGTCGCCTGGATCATGTGGCGCTTTCCGCTTGGCCGGGAGGAGCAGCGGGCCCTGCGGGCCGAGCTGGCGCACCGGCGGCAGGGCGGCTGAACGCGGCCGTCAGGTCCCTCTCGGCGGGAGCGTCGCGCCGCCGTCCACGCAGATGGTCTGGCCCGTGACGTAACGCGCCTCGTCGCTCGCCAGGTACAGCATGCAGTGGGCGATGTCCTCCGGCTCGCCGATGTAGCCGGCCGGAATGCGCTCCGCCGTCCGTGCCTGCCGTTCCGCGTCCGACATGGCATCCATCGCCGCGGTGTGGATGTAGCCGGGCTCGACGCCGTTCACCGTGATGCCGTCGCCGGCGAGTTCGACCGCGGCGGCCTTGATGAAGTTGTTGATGCCGCCCTTGGAGGCAGCGTAGTAGGAAGTTCCGGGCAGGACCACCCGCGGGCCGTTGGTCGACGAGGTGAAGAGCAGCCGCCCTCCGCCCTGCTCGCGGAAGAACGGTATGACCGCCTTCGACAGGCGGAAGCACGCCTTGAGGTTCACGGAAAGGACCGTTTCGAGATCGTCCTCCGAGTACTCCTCCACGCGACCGAACAGGAAGGCGGCCGCGTTGTGCACCATGATGTCGATGCGGCCCCAACGCTCGGCGGTTTCCGCCACCGCGCGCTCGACGTTGCCGCGTTCCCCGATGTCCACCGCGCAGAGCGCCGCGGCGCCGCCGGCGCTCTCGATCGCCTGGACCGTCGCCTCGCCGTGACGCGCGGTGCGGGTGACGACCATGACCTTCGCCCCGGCCGCCGCGAAGACCTTGGCGATGCCGGCGCCGATGCCCCGGCCGGCGCCGGTGACGATAGCGACCCTGTCATCGAGTCGGCCGAGCATCGGATGCGGTCTCCCGGACGATCGCAGGAAGGGAAGAGGATAGCGGCGATCGGGGCCCCGGTCCCGGTGGGCTTTGACAGGCGGCGCGCGACCCCGCATGGTTGCCGTCCGCTCCCGTACGTCCCTGCCGACTCATGACCGACATCGTGCACACCTTCGCCGGCAACCCGCTGGACCGCGGCGACGCCCTGCGCCGCGACCCGGACTGGCTGGCGGCCGCCGCGCGGGATCCCGACAGTTGCTACCTCCCCATGTGGCGCCTGAACGTGCTGCTCGAGGACGGGGACACGCACCGGCTCGGCTGGCTGTCGCCGGCGCGAGTCCTGGAGCTGGAGGTGCGGACGCCGCCCGTGTTCCTGGGTCTGGCGGGTGACCGCCCCCGGTTCGCCCAGGACGTATCCGCGGTCGAGGAGCCCCTGCGCGATCTCGACCTGCCGTCCCGCTTCCGGTTCGAGGATTCCCGCGCCGCGGGAATGGTGCTGCC
>JAPPHP010000431.1 GCA_028821035.1 Gammaproteobacteria bacterium
GTTCTTCGCACACATCATGGGCCTCGAGTACCGGGGTCCCATGGGGCACTTCGCCCCGGTGCAGGTGAACAGGGCGCTCACCATGGATTTCGACAATGCTGCTGACTTCCAGAGCCACCACTACGCGTTCAAGGTCAGCGACGCGGAGTTCGACGGCATCTTCTCGCGCATCGAGGCGGATGGCGTCGTGTACGGCTCGGGTCCGTTCTCCTGGAACGACGGGAAGATCAACACCCGCCACGGCGGCCGCGGCTTCTACTGGCGCGACGTCGACGGGCACCTGATGGAGGTGCTGACGCGGGACGGCTGAACGCGCCGCGACCGCGCTTCAGGGTTTCTTCCAGCGCGGCGCGCGGCGCTCGTTGAGCGCCGCCACCCCCTCCGCGAAGTCCGGGGCCTGCATCATGTCCTCGACCAGGCCCTCCGATGCGGCGACCGCAGCCGCGACATTGCGGTGCAGGTCTGCGTAGATTTGCTGTCGGGTGGCGCGCAACGATGCCGGCGAGACGGTCCGGATCAGGTTGCCCACGTAACCGTAGGTGTGGGTGAGGAGTTCGTCGGCGGGTAGCACGGCGTTCACCAGGCCCAGGTCCAGGGCTTCGTCCGTGGTGAACTTCCGGCTGGACAGGAGCAGTTCGTTCGCTCGGGTCAGCCCGATCAGCCGCGGCAGCAGCCAGGACAGCCCGTACTCCGCGGGCAGGTTCAGCTTGCCGTGCGCCGTGCTCAGGTTGACGCCGCGCGCCGCGAAGCGCAGGTCCGCGTAACAGGCGAGCACCAGGCCGACTCCCGCCGCGGGCCCATTGATCGCCGCGATCACCGGCTTGTCGAGCCCGAAGTGATAGGCGAACGTGGCGTCGAACTCGGGCCGCACGCCGTAGCCGGGCCGCGCGATGGAGTCGTCGGTGCCCGAGTCGTAGCCGCCGCGCGCGACGTGTCCGGTCAGCGCCTCGGCGTCCGCGCCGACGCAGAACGCGCGGCCTTCCCCGGTGACGACGATCGCCCGCACGGTCGCGTCCGCGTTCGCGCGGGCGAGGCTGTGGCGATACTCCGTGTGCATGCGCCCGGTCCATGCGTTCATGCGGTGAGGCCGGGCCAGCGTGATCGTGGCGATGCGGTCCTCGACCCGGTAGCGGGTCGCTTTCAGTTCCATCCGCGGGTTCCTGGCGACGCGCCCCGCGTCAGCCAGGGAGGAAGCCGGTGAGTCGGTCCATCCGCCGGCGCGTGGCGTCCGGCTCGTCGGGCGGTACGGCGAAGATGATGCGTTCCACGCCGGCCTCCGTGAAGCGCGCGACGAGGTCCGGATCGGGGGACAGCCCGAACACGGACACGCCGATGGTGTCCGGGTCCCGGCCGGCCTCTTCGGCGAGGCCGCGCAAGGTCGGGATGCCCTCGAGGACCTGTTCGGGGTCCCGCGCGCGCGGCAGCCAACCGTCGCCGTGCGCGACGATTCGGCGCAGGGTGTGAATCGTTTCGCCGCCGAGCAGGATCGGCGGATGCGGCTGCTGCACGGGCTTCGGCCAGGAGTAGATGGGCTCGAAGTCCACGTGCTCGCCGTGGAACTCGGCCTTGACCTCCGTCCAGATCACCTTCATGGCCTGCATCTGCTCGGCGAGCCGCTTGAAGCGCGTGTCCCACTCGGTGCCGTGGTGTTCCGCTTCCTCGCGGTTCCAGCCGCCGCCCAGGCCGAACAGGAAGCGCCCCCCGGAGAGATGGTCGACGCTCGCCGCCGCCTTCGCCGCCGTGATGGTGTCGCGCTCGATGATGAGGACGATGCCCGTGCCGAGCTTGATGGTGGACGTCACCGCGGCCGCGGCGCCCAGGGCGGTGAAGGGGTCGAACGTGTGGGCGTACTCCCTGGGCAGGTCTCCGCCGCCCGGCCACGGCGTGCGTCGCGAGGCGGGAATGTGGGTGTGTTCCGGAATCCAGAAGGACTCGAAGCCGCGCGCCTCCGCCTCGCGGGCGAGGTCCGGGACCGGCATGGAGTAGTCGGTGGCGAAGTTGAAGAGTCCGATGTTCATGGCG
>JAPPHP010000139.1:0-3358 GCA_028821035.1 Gammaproteobacteria bacterium
GGCGGCGCGGTCAACGACCAGGTCGCGACCCTGAACTTCCTCTACTGCGATCCCGACATCGACCAGGCGGCGCGGATCGGCGTCCCGATGCTCGGCGCCTTCAACGTCGCCAACGCGCACCTGCTGTTCACGCGGGAGGCGTATCCGACCCGCGCCTACGGCCTGCTGGCGAACCTGGCGCCGGGACGCCGCGGCCGGCGGTCCGCGGAGGACAATCCCGGAGCCAGGGCCGGGATTCCGGAGGGCATGGCGATCGGCGATCCACAGCACCTCGTGCGCGTCATGAAGGAGTGGGAGTCCCTCGGCGTTGACCAGGTCAACTTTCTGCTCAACGCCATGGAGATGATCCCGCAGGAGAAGGTCCTGGCCAGCCTGCGGCTGTTCGCCTCCGAAGTCATGCCGCAGTTCCGCCGGGAGGCAGCCTGATGCTCGCAGGAACCGCTCCCCTCGAGACCCTCGTGCCCGGCGCGCCGGAGATCCGCTCTTTCGACATCGAGCCCGTGCCCCTGGCGGACGTGGAGATGCTCCACTGGAGTTTCGAGGTCGCCGCCGGCGACCTGACGGAACTCTATCCACCGGCGCTCCACCCGACCCTGCCGCCGATGGCGATAATCGTCGCCTGGGCGGTGCCGGAATCCCCCTGGGGCGCCTTCCGGCTCGCGCAGGTGCGCCTGTCCTGCCGGAGCGGGGCGCGGCCGCGCGGCTTCCTCGTGGGCGCGGTCATCGACAACGCCGCCGCGGGTGGTGCGCTGGCGGACCATTGGGGGCTGCATGCGCGAACCGGGCAGGTGGCCGTTGAGCGCTACTACGACGCGGCGCGCGTGGAGGTCGCCGTCGACGGCGAGACGGTGTTGGCGGCGCGCGCCGACGACCCGGAACCCTTGCGTGCGAACGACATCCAGTTCTTCGGCACGATGCACGCGGCGCACACGCCTGCCGGGCTGCGGCTCGTGCAGTTCGATCCGACCTTCGAGATGACGCGGGCCGAACGGTACACGCCCGTGCTCGAGGTGCTCGATACCCGGGCGTGGGGACAGCCGCGCCTCGAGCCAACGTACCCGGTCGTCGCCTTCGGCGCGCGAGCGAACGCGACGCTGCCGCGACTGCGTTTCGCGACGCGACCTGACGTCAACGCCTTCGAGGGCGCCGAAACCCTGGCCTGACGCCGTTGCTACAATCCGGCGGATCCGGTCATCGCTTCGGCGCCAGCCGGGGCAAGCCGTGGAGGTGCGAATGAGTAACCTGCTTGCCGCCGTCCGTCCCGGACGGCACGGTGTCGCTACCGAAAGGTCCGGGTGGTCCGCCATCGTGGGCGCTCTCGTGGCGTGTTCCTTCCTCGTTGCCTGTGAACAGCCCGCGGATACCGCCGAGCCTGCCGCGGAGGCCGCGGACCCCTTCGCGGGCGTCGAGATCACGTCCACGCATGTTGCCGGCGCGATTCACGTGCTCGAAGGACGGGGTGGCAACATCGGGTTGAGTGTCGGCTCGGACGGCGTGCTGATGGTCGACGACCAGTTCGCCCCCCTCGCCGACCGCATCACTGCGGCGATCGAGTCGCTCGGAGGAGCGCTTCCAGCGTACGTGCTCAACACCCACTATCACGGCGACCACACCGGCGGTAACCCCATCTTCGGCGCGAACGGGGTCGTCGTCGCCCACGAAAACGTGCGGGTGCGGCTCGTCTCCAGCGGGATGGCCCCGGCGGGGCTCCCGGTGGTCACGTACGACGACGGGATCCAGTTGCACTTCAACGGCGAGCGCATCGACATCAGCCACCTGCCCAACGGACACACGGATGGCGACTCGGTGGTGTGGTTCCGCAACGCCAACGTGATCCACCTGGGCGACCACTTCTTCAACGGGCGCTTCCCGTACGTGGACGTGCCGAGCGGAGGTTCCGTGGACGGGCTCATCGCCAACCTCGAGGGCGTCCTCGAGATGCTCCCCGCCGACACCCGCATCATTCCGGGCCACGGGGCGCTCGCGACCGTCGGTGACCTGCGGGCCTACGTCACGGTCGTCCGCGAAAGCCAGGCCATGGTCCGGGACGCGGTCGCGGGCGGCACGATTGGCGACCTCGAGCGCGACGGCTTCGGGCAGTGGGAAGACTGGGGCTCCGGCTTCATCAGCACGGAGCGCTGGATAGCCATCGTCCGGGAGAGCGACGCGGTCGCCGCGAACGCGGCCGCGGAGCCTGCGGCGGAGGATGCGCCGTGACGTACGCGGGCGGTCGCCGCATCCTGGACGCGGACAGCCACCTGATGGAGCTGCCGGACTTCCTCACCCGCCATGCGCCGGCCGCGATACGGGACCGCATCCCGACGATCGATGAAGTGGGTATCGCGGTCGAGGGCATCCGGACGCGGGAGTACCGCGGGCGTGTCGGTCATCCCCCGGACGTCGTGGAGAAACTCACCGCACTGGGAGACGACCTGACACGCGGACCCAAGTGGCACGACGCGCTGGGCGCCTTCAACACGTCGGAGCGGGGCGCGGCGCTGACGTTGCTCGGGTTCGAGCGCCAGGTCGTGTTCTCGTCCTTCTGCGGCCGGCGCATCTTCGGCGAGCCGGACCTGGATCTCGCCTACGCGGCGACAGGCGCTCACAACCGAGCGATGGCCGAGTTCTGCGACGGCGAGCCCCGGCTGATGGGGGTCGCCATGGTGCCGCTCACCGATCCCGCACGCGCCCTCGCCGAGATCGAGGCGGCGCTCGACCTCGGCCTGCAGGCTATCTGGATCGCATCGGATGCGCCGGGAGGAAGATCGCCCGGACACCCGGACCATGCGGCGATCTGGGCGACACTGCAGGAACGCCGCGTCCCGTTCCTTCTGCACGTTGGGTCGAGTCCCCTCAACATCGACGACGAGTGGATGAACGACGGTCACTCCGAGCGGCAGAGCGCCCGTGGGCGGGCGGAAGTCATCGGCTCGAAGGACCTGTCGGTCGTGTTTCACTCGGCGCAGCGGTTCATCTCGGTGCTCATTCTGGACGGCGTGCTCGAACAGTTCCCGGACCTGCGGGGAGGCGTCATCGAACTCGGCGCCGGATGGGTCCCGGACACCCTGCGGCGCCTCGACCACGCCGTCGACATCTGGGCACGCTCCGAGCCGCATCTCCGCGAGATGGAACGCAAGCCGTCGGAGCAGGCGCGCGAGCAACTGCGCTTCACGCCGTACGCGTTCGAGAACGCCGGACGCCTCATCGAGGAGTCGGCGGCGGAGCTGTATCTGTTCTCCTCCGACTACCCCCACGCCGAAGGCGGGCGCGACCCGCTCGGCCGTTTCAGCCGGGCGCTTCAAGGC
This sequence comes from Gammaproteobacteria bacterium, assembly GCA_028821035.1. GTDB lineage: Bacteria > Pseudomonadota > Gammaproteobacteria > Pseudomonadales > Azotimanducaceae > VXNE01. Next base: position 3,306 of record JAPPHP010000139.1, read on the forward strand.
ATGGACGAGGGCACGCTCGACCGGTTCTTCGCCCGGAACTTCCTGGACCTCTA
>JAPPHP010000139.1:3458-21918 GCA_028821035.1 Gammaproteobacteria bacterium
GCGCGGAAGTGCGGCGCGACCTCCTCGGCGAAGAGCTGGGCGGGCGCCATGGTGTCCCGCCCGAAGAACTCCATCACGAACATCGTGCAGCCGAGGTCGATGTGCTTGCCGATCGCATCGACGCACTGTTGCGCGGTCCCGGTGATGGCGATGGGTCCCTTCGGGTCGCCCATGTGGCCGCCAAAGATCTTCTGGGCACGGTCCGCCATGGGCCCCGCGCTCGCCTCGTCCTCCGCGATCGTGACCAGGCACTGCTGACTGACGACGATCTCCGAGAAGTCGCGGCCGACGGCGTCGCAGTGGCGCTTCAGGACTTCGACCTTGTGTCCGAGGTTCGGCTGTTGGCCTGCGAGGTTGTTCCACATGTCCGCGTGCTCCGCCGTCAGCTTCAGGGTCACGCGTTCGCCGGCCCCGCCAATCAGGATCGGGATGCGGCGCGCGGGTTTCGGCTGGCACACGACGTTCTCCGCCTGGACGAACCGACCGTCGTAGGACACCTCGTCCTCCTCACCCCACATGCGCTTGAGGAGTTCGACCGTCTCCCGCAACTGGACCAGCCGTTCGCCGGTCGACCGGAACGGGACGCCGAAGTCGGTGAACTCGCGCGGCATCCAGCCGCCGCCGAGCCCGGCGATGACGCGGCCGCCCGCGATGTTGTCCGCCGTGGCGATCACCTTGCCGAGCTGTGCGGGGTTGCGCATCCCGGCCGGGGTCACCAGCGTCCCGATCTCGACGCGTTCCGTGATCGCGGCGAGTGCCGATACCATGGACCACGCCTCGAGAATCGGCAGTTGGGGGGACTGCGGCCCGTAAAAATGGTCGCAGACCCAGAGGGAGTCGTACCCCATGTCCTCGAAGGCGCGCGCGGCCTGCGCAGCCGCGACCCAGGGCCGCTTGATCTGGGGGACGGTGACGCCGAAGTGTGCCTGGGTCATGCGGGACTCCTGAGTCTGGTAGAGCCACCAAGGCTAATGCTGCCGATGGCGCCTCTGCAATGCGGTGGATTCCACTGGCTTCGTCGCCCTGTTGCACTGTCGCAAACGCTTTGTGGCGGCGGCGAACGGTGTGCAGCCCTCTGGGCTTCCACCAAACTACGTGGCTCGCGTGGCGAACGCCTCATGGAACGCTGAACCTCCTTCGCATAGTTCTTGCCTCTATGCGATACGAGCAGCTATGTTCATTGTTGGCACTCGCTGATTGAGCGTTTGGAATGGCAAGGAACTTCAAAACGAGGAGGGTCAAGACCAGAAAGTCCAAGAAGGGTATCGACTACCTCCTGAAATGCCCGATTTGCCAAAGGAACGTGCGGATTAGCGGGGTTGCCCAGCACCTCAAGGCGGCGCATCCAAGCGTTACTCTTGCCCAGTTCGCCGAACGAGTGCGCGACGGGATCGCGACGGGCGACATCAAGGCCCGGAGAATCCGAAGTATCGAGCTACGGAGCGGAGACGTCATTTCCGGCACACAAAGGCTGAGAGCCGTGAGCAAGGCAGTCACGGGGGTTCGAAGCGTGGTTTCGGGCGGCAGGATACCGTAGCATGCCCTAGGCTCGCTTCGGCTTCGTCTCCGCTAATCCTCCGGGTGGAACCTGGCGGATAGCTCCACTCGAGACCGCATCTGAATCCTGGGATGCCCGCCACACGGGAGGCCCAGCCGGGTCACGGGCGACGCCAAGCCTCCCTTACGCGAACCCATCCGGCAGGTGGCGCGCGGCCGAGAGCTTCCACTCCGGATCGCGCTTCTCGAGGAACGACAGGATGCCTTCCCGGGCGTCTGGCTGGTTGCCGAACCACGGAAAGACCTCGTCTTCGCGCTCCATCATGGCCGAGACGCCGGTGTGCATGCCCTCCCAGAGGAGCCGCTTTGTCACCGCCACCGAAACCGGCGCGGCGTACCGGTACTCGGACGCCATGGCCCGCGCGGTGTCCAGCAGCGTCTCCTTCGGTACCGCCTGGGTCACGATGCCGAGTCCCGCCGCCTCCGCCCCGGTGACGATGCGTCCGGACATCAGGAGATGCGCGGCGTTGGAGAAGCCGGCCACGCGCTGCACGATGGTGTGGGCGGCCAGCTCCGGCATCATGCCGCGGCGGGTGAAGACGAAGCCGAGCTTCGCGGTTTCCGCCGCGATGCGCACGTCGCATAGCATCGGGTAGGTCATCCCGACGCCGACCGCCGGGCCGTTGATGGCCGCGATGACCGGCTTCGGCACTTCGTACGGCAGCAGTTGCGCAACGTTGCTTCCGGGCTCGCGCTCCTCCCGGCCGGCGAAGGTGTCGGCGCCGCCCTCGAGATCGGCCCCCGCGCAGAACGCGCGCCCGGCGCCGGTGACGATGATCGCCCGTACCGCGTCGTCGTCGCGCGCCGCGGCGAGCGCCGCCGACATGCCCTGGTCAAGGGCCGCGTTCCAGGCGTTGAGCCGCTCGGGACGGTTCAGCGTGAGGGTTGCGATACCTTCCGAGACCTCGTAGATCACTGCTTCGTCCGACATTTCGTCGCTCCTGACCATGATCGCTGCACGGATTATGGCGGCTTTGGACGCGCGGGGGGCTGCCGGCTGCGTGCTACCATCCGGACAGAAGCGGTCCAGGGGAAAGCCATGGCGGATCTGCTGCAAACGCTGTCGGAAATCACCGGCCCCGGCGGCGTCCTGACCGGTACCGACGTGACGAGTCGCGCCGCCGGCATCTGGATGTCCGAGTCCATCGAAGCGCAGACGATGGTACGGCCACGGACGACGGCCGAAGTGAGCGCCGTACTCGCCGCCTGCCATCGCGCGAGACAGCCGGTGGTCGCCCACGGCGGCCTGACGGGCCTGGTGGGGAGCGCCCTCACCGAGCGCGGCGACGTCATCCTGTCGCTCGAACGCATGAACGGGATCGAGGGCGTCGACCGCGTCAACCGCACGATGACCGTGCAGGCGGGGACCGTCCTGCAGGCCGTGCAGGAGTGCGCGGACGAGCACGGCCTCATGTACCCGCTCGATCTCGGCGGGCGGGGAAGCTGCACCATCGGCGGCAACATCTCGACCAACGCCGGGGGCAACCGCGTCATCCGCTACGGCATGACCCGGGACATGGTGCTCGGCCTCGAGGCGGTCCTGGCGGACGGCACCGTGGTCTCGTCGATGAACGAGATGATCAAGAACAACGCGGGCTACGACCTGAAGCAGCTTTTCATAGGCACCGAGGGCAGCCTCGGCGTCGTGACGCGCGCGGTCCTCCGTCTGCGGGAGAAGCCGCGCAGCCAGGAAACGCTGTTCGTGGCCGTCGACGAGTTCGACAAGCTCCCGGAACTGCTCAAGCTCATGGACGCGCGGCTCGGCGGCGCGTTGTCCGCGTTCGAGGTGCTGTGGAACAACTTCTACCGCCTCGTCAGCACGCCGCCGGCGAAGCAGCGTCCGCCCTTGTCGCAGGACTCTCCCTACTACGTGCTCATCGAGGCGATGGGCGGCGACGCGAAGACGGACAAGGCGCGGACGGAGGCGGCCCTCGAGGACGCCTATGAAGCGGGGCTCGTGACCGACGCGGTGATCGCCCAAAGCGAGGCACAGCGCCTGGAGCTCTGGGCGATGCGCGACGACGTGGAGCAGATCAACCGCTTCCCGCCGATCTTTATCTATGACGTCAGCCTGCCGATCCCGAAGATGGAGGCCTACGTGGAGGACGTGAACCGGGGGCTGGCCGAGACCTTCGGTACGTACCGCAACTTCGCGTTCGGTCATCTCGGCGACGGCAACCTGCACTTCGGCATTTCGGCCGGGAGCGATCACGCCGCAGCGAAGAAAGGCGTGGACCGCGCCGTGTACGCCCCGCTCGCGGGAATCGGCGGCTCGGTCTCCGCGGAGCACGGCGTCGGCCTCGACAAGAAGGCCTGGCTGTCGATCTCCCGGACGCCGGACGAGGTCGCCCTCATGCGCACGCTGAAGCAGGCGCTGGATCCACGGGGCATCCTGAACCCGGGCAAGATCTTCGACGGAGCGGAAGGCGCCAGGGAGGCGGTGGACGTCGCCGCCGGGTAGACGATGTCGCCGTGGACGTTCCGCTGCACTACCTGTCGCTCTCGGACGTCTGCCGGCGGCTGAAAAGCGGCGAGTTCTCGGCGGTTGGCGTCACGGAGGCGATGCTCGCCCGCATCGAACGCCTCGAACCCGCGCTCAAGTCCTACGTCACGGTCACCGCAGACGATGCACTGGCCCGGGCCGCGGCGCTGGACGCCCGGCGCGCGAACGGCGAACCGCTCGGGGCCCTGCACGGCGTCCCCATCGCGCTGAAGGACCTGCTCTGGACCGAGGGCCTCGTGACCACGTGCGGAACGCGCGTGCTGGCCGACTGGGTCCCGGACGAGGACGCCACGGTGGTCGCGCGGCTGAAGGCGGCGGGCGCGGTGATCCTCGGCAAGGTCAAGCTCACCGAGGGCGCGTTCTCCAATCATCATCCGGACGTCGAGCCGCCGGTGAATCCCTGGGCCGCCGAGCGTTGGACGGGAGTATCGTCATCGGGGTCGGGCGTTTCGGTCGCGGCCGGGCTGGCCTACGGCGCGCTCGGCTCGGATACCGGCGGCAGCATTCGGTTTCCGTCCGCGTGCTGCGGCCTGGTCGGGATCAAGCCCACGTACGGGCGGGTCAGCCGTCATGGGGCCTTCCCGCTCGCCGAGTCGCTCGACCACATCGGGCCGATGACGCGTACCGTGGAGGATGCGGCGCGCATGCTCGGCGTCATGGCGGGGCAGGACCCGAAGGATCCGACGTCGCTCCCGGCGGCGGTCCCCAACTATGTCGCCGAGACCGGCGGCGGACTGGCTGGCTTCGCCGTCGGAGTGGACCGGGACTACATCAGCGCCGGCGTGGCGCCGGAGACGGTCGAAGTCGTCGAGGACGCTTTGCGGGTGCTTCTGGCCGCGGGCGCCCGCGTCGTCGACGTGCGCATGCCCGACTGCGCGGATCTCGTGCAGGGCTGGCCGATCACGTGCAGCGTCGAGTGTGCGCTCGCCCATGCCGCGACCTGGCCGTCTCGCGAGGACGAATACGGCCCGGACCTGGCGCGGCTGCTCAAATTCGGGCAGGCCGCGAGCGCCACGGACTACGCGCGCCTCGAGCGGGCGCGGGAGCGCTTCCGGGCGGAACTCGATGCGACGTTCTCCGAAGTCCAGGCCATCGCGGCGCCCTGCATGATCTCGCCGCCGCCGCTCACAGATTTCGGCACGCGGGTGCCGGAGGAGGGAATGGCGCCTTTCATCCAGTTCACGGCGCCCTTCGACTACTCGGGCCACCCCACCATCACGCTGCCGGTGGGTCTCGACGGCGATGGGGTGCCACGGGCGTTCCAGCTCGTGGGACCGCGCCTCGGAGAAGCGGCGCTGGTCCGCATGGGGAGCGCTTTCGAAGCGGCGGCGGGTTTCGACGCGCACCCGGACATCGACTGAGCGCCCCTTGGCCGAAAGGAAACCGAAGTGACGAACGACATGACGAGGCGGCGCGTCCTGGCCGCGCTGGCGGCCGTGGGTGTGCCGATGGCCGCGATGGAGGTCGAGGATTACCTGCGGCTGGGACTCGACAAGTCCTTCCTGAACCGGGGCATGGCAGCCCAGGTGAACGGGCGCTCCAACATGGAACTCCTTGAGGCCCTGAACGTGCCGGAGGACCGGCAGTACCACCCCTGTCCGGAGGCCTATCCGGGGCCGGACGTGCCGCGTGGCACCGTGCGCGAGTTCCCCGGTTGGGACGATACGCGGGTCTACGCCGGGACGGTCCGCGACGTGTGGATCTACACGCCGGTGCGGCTCGAGCCGTCGACGGCGCCGTCGCTGATGGTGTTTCAGGACGGGCAGATGTACCTCGACCCGACCGGTCCCGTGCGGGCGACGGCGGTGCTCGATTCCCTCATCCATGCGGGTGAGTTGCCGCCGACCGTCGCGGTGTTCGTCATGCCCGGTAGTCGACCGGGCATGACCGATCATGAGGCCATGCTTAACCGCAGCTTAGAGTAAGACAGCGTTAAGCCCACCTACGGCCGGTTCCTCCTCGACGATCTGCTCCCGTTCGCGGAATCGGAGGCCGGAGTACAGTTCGCGCGCGATCCTTCCATGCGCCTGATCTGCGGCATATCGAGCGGCGGCATCTGCGCGTTCAACGCGGCCTGGCACGACCCGTCGGCGTTCGGGCGCGTGCTCTCCCACGTTGGGTCCTTCGTCAACATCCGCGGGGGTCACAACTACCCGTATCTCATCCGGTCGACGACCAGGAAGCCCATCCGGGTGTTCCTGCAAGGCGGGAAGCGCGACGGCAACGTCATCATGGGCAACTGGGCGCTCGCCAACCAGGTCATGGCCTCGGCGCTCGAATACGCGGGCTACGAGTACCGGTTCGTCTTCGGCGAGGGCGGCCACAGCGCCCGCCATGGCGGGGCCATCTTCGCGGACTCGCTGCGGTGGCTGATGGCGTAGGGGACGCCCTTGTGGCGTCCCGTCTCGGAATCACGCCAGCCTCATCCGGTGGCGCAGCCTGCGCCGGTCGGGCTCGGGCGGGGACAAGCCCCGCCCCTACACCCTGGCCGCGAGTTGCCTTCCGACATCGCCCCCGCCAATGGACCGGACCGTCTCGAGCAGGGCGTTCGCCGCGATGTTCGTGATCTGTGGGAGTCTCCGGCCATGGGAACGTCCGTAACCCACGAACGGCGTCTGGCCTTCGAGCGACGCGGAGACGAACAGCGCCACCGCCTGGCGGGCATCGGGACCGAGGCTCGGGTTGATCTCGGCGATGAGGTCCACCAGGTATCGGCGCGCGTCCGCGTACAACGAGTCCATCTCGGCCGCGGCATAGTCGCTACGGCTCGCGAGGGCCCAGAGTTCCGGAAAGAAGACCGAGGTCTCGCGGGTGCCGAGGTCTTCGACGATCAGCCGCACGATGGCGACGAACTTCTCCTCCGGGGTCGTGCCCTCGTCGGCCATGATGTGGTCGAAGTCCCACGTGTAGCCGCTGATCACCGCGCGGAGCAACGCCTGTAACAGGGCGTCGCGGCTCGGAAAGTAGTACGTGATGTTGCCGCGGGCGAGTCCGCAGCGTTCGCTCACCCGCTTGATGTTGAACTGGCCGTAGCCCTGCTCGATAAAGACGTCGCGGGCTGCGTTGAGGATCTTTAGCAGCGTCTGCCGGCCCTTTGGCGAAGCCGCACCCTTGCTGTCCGGGTTGATTCTCAGGGTACGCATGCTCTTTCCTCGGCGCCGGTGCAGGGGCCGGGCGCACCCGGGGATTATAGGTGCCGTTCCGGTGGCGCAAGAAAGTTGGAAATAGTGCTTGCCATGAATAGGCACTTGTGCATATATAGGCGTTAGTGCATAAATTTGCGTTAGTGCCTATTCAGCCGATGTGGATCCGGAGTTTCCTGTGCACCGCGGCGCTCGCGACCTCGCAGGGATCGGCGGCGGGCGACGCTCCCCCGCTCCCGCCGGAACCGATTCCTGCGGTCGCGACCCTGCCGCCGCCTTCGGAGCACCGCATCTACGCCCACGACGCCGCCTTCTACAGCCTGACGTCGGGAAGGGTGTTCGTGGTCGACGCAGGCGCGGACCGCCGCAACGTCGTCGGGATGGTCGGGGCGGCCCAGTTTCCCTCGTTCCGCGAGTCCACGGCGCGAGGCGAGTTGTACGTCTCCGAGAGCTTCTTTGCCCGGGGCACTCGCGGCGTGCAGACGGATGTCCTGACGATCTACGACCGCGCGCGCCTGGCGCTGCTCGGCGAGGTCGTCCTGCCAGGCGCGAAGCGCATGCAGGTGGTGCCGCAGAAGGCGGCCCTGCAGGTCACCCGGGACGGCGCCTTCGCGCTCGTCTTCAACTTCACGCCGGCGTCGAGTGTCACCGTCGTCGACCTCGCCAGGCGGGAAGTGGCCAACGAGATTGCGGTGCCGGGTTGCATGCTGACCTACCCGATGGCGGAGACCGGGTTCGTCACCCTGTGCGGAGATGGTTCGCTGCAGGCGTTCGAGCTGGACCCGAGCGGCCAGGTAACGACCCTTCGCGGCTCCGCGCCCTTCAACGACATTGACGGCGACCCGATGTTCATGAAGGCGGCCTGGGTGGGCGAGACGGCGTATTTCCCGACCTTCCGGGGATGGATTCAGCCGCTTGACCTGGCCGGAGAGGAGGCGCGGCCGCTCGCGCGATGGCGCCTCGCAACCGATCTCTCCGCAGCTCCCGCCAGCGCCAGACCCTCCGGCTGGCAGGTCATCTCGGCCGACTCCGACGGCCGTCTCTACGTCCTGATGCGGAAGGACGCAGGTCCGGGGGACCACAAGTTCGGCGGCGAGACCGTGTGGATCGCGGATCCAGTGGAGCGGCGCGTCACACGTGTCCTTGCGCTCGAGACTCCGGGCGTGTCCATCGAGGCGACCCGGGGCCGGCCACCGCTCCTGGTGGTGACGAATGCCGACATGCAACTCGACGTGTACGAGCCGGAGAGCGGCGCGAGGGTCCGCACGATCGGCGGGTGGGGCCCGGCGATGCCGCTCGCCCTGCACGCGGCGCGCTGACCACACCGCGCGGGAGAGGAGACAGGAAACGATGGACAGCAGGTTCGACCGCGGTGTGGAAGGGTTGTCCCGGCGACTTGCCGGGCAGACTTCGCGGCGGGGACTGCTCGGTCTGCTCGGGGGCCTGCTCGCGGGACAGGCCGCGGTGCCGCTGCTGCCGATCGCGCGGGCGGCGGGCTATCCGGGCGTCGCGCCACAGTCCACGGGCGATCCCGCCGACCCGGGCGACCCCACTTCCTGCGACTACTGGCGCTACTGCGGGATCGACGGGTTCCTGTGCTCCTGCTGCGGGGGCACGCAGAACAGCTGTCCCCCCGGCACGGAGATGTCGCCCATCACGTGGGTCGGAACCTGCGAGAACCCGGCGGACGGGCGCTCTTACGTCATTTCCTACAACGACTGCTGCGGGGTCGAGTCCTGCGGCCGTTGCCTGTGCAACCGCAACGAGGACGACCGGCCGGTGGTCCGCCCGCGCAGCAACAACGACATCAACTGGTGCATGGGTACTTCCAGCCGTGCATACACCTGTTCGACCGCCGTGATTGTCGGGGTCGCGGAGGAGGGCTGACCGGTGGCCTGGCGCCGGCTGTGTCTGTCTGCATGGCTGTCGCTCTGCACGGCGGCGGCCGCCGCCGACGCGGAAGACTATGCCCGATGCGCCGCCTGCCACCTCGATGACGGAACGGGCGTGCCCGGCATGTTCCCGCCACTCGCCGGACACGTGGAGCGGTTCTTCCCGTCTCCGGCTGGACGTGCGTACCTGAGCCGCCTGGTCGCGGGCGGCGCGAACGGAACCGTTCGGATCGGCGGCGTGCGGTATGCGGGCACCATGCCCGCCGTCGTGGCGGACCTCTCCGACGGTGAAGTCGCAGACTTGCTGAACGAACTGGCGAGACGCTTCGCTCCGTCCGCGACACCCTCGTTCTCGGCTGAAGATGTCGCGAGCGCGCGCAGGGCCGGCCCGCTGTCCGGCACGGAGCGGGTCACCCTGCGGCAACGCGCGCTGTCCGTGAGTGCGCCCCGATGACGCGCCTGGGGCCGGCCCTGGTCGCGTTCGCGGCGCTCTCTGCGGCCGGGGTCGGTGCGACGCCGGCAACCTCCGCGAAGCTGGACTGGATGCTGCACTGCCAGGGTTGCCACGGCGCTGAGGGTGAGGTGGGCGTTCCCGGCATGCCGGCGTTGCGTGGCCTGGTGGGGAGCCGCCTGCGCCTTCCGGAGGGCCGGGCGCGGCTCGTGCAGGTCCCTGGCGTGGCGAACGCCGGCTTGTCCGACGCCCGGGTGGCGCGGTTGCTCAACTGGATGCTGACGACGCTCGACGCCGGCCACCTGCCGGAGGACTTCGAGGCGTTCACGGGCGCGGAGGTCCACGCCTTGCGGATTTGGACGGGCGCACGGGCGCCTGGAACTGGTTTGGGGACACCCGGTGGAAGCCCGCCGGGCCACGGGGAGATCGAGGAGGCGAAACCACGATGAACGAAGTGAGATATCGCAGCGGACCAGTCGCTGCCGTCCTTTGCGCGGCAATACTGAGCGGGCCGTCGGTGGTTGCCGAGGAGGACCGAGGGGCGGTCTCGAGCGACTTCATGGAAGAGATCGTCGTCACGGCGCAGAAACGCGAGCAGGCGATGCAGGACGTCGGCATCGCCGTGACCGCGTTCACCGGCGAGCAGATGCGGACGCTCGGGTACACCAACGCGCAGGAGATCACGGCCCTGGCACCCGGTGTAAGCACCATCCAGCCGAACGGTGAGGCGAACTACGCCATCGGCATCCGGGGGGTCGCCAACAACGACTTCACGACCAACGTGGAGAGCCCCATCGCGGTCTACGTCGACGAGGTCTACATCAGCCAGATGTCCGGGACCGGCTTCATGCTGTTCGACATGGAACGCGCCGAGATCCTGCGTGGGCCGCAGGGCACGCTGTTCGGGCGCAACGCCACCGGCGGCCTGGTGCAGTACGTCTCGGTCAAGCCCGGCGACGAGTTCGGCGGCTACGGAACGGCGACGTACGGCGAGTACGACCAGGTCCGTTTCCAGGGCGCCGTGAATCTCCCGATGACGGAGGCGCTCTCCGCCCGGGTCTCGGTCGCCTCGCACCAGCGGGAGGGGTACGTCGACAACCGCCTCGCTCCCGACCGCAAGCTGAACGATGCGAACGACTTCGCCGTGCGGGCGCAACTGCGTTGGCAGAGGGACGCGTGGGATGTCCTGGTCAACGTACGCGAAGCGCGGCAGGACATCCGCACCGGCTTCTTCCAGCACGTGTCCGCGGTCGAGCCGGGCCGGCTGACCCCCGACCGCATCAATCCCTTCCTGCTCGATGCGGCCGGAAACCCGGGATACCGGGACGCGGACGGCGACAACTACGCCGGGGACTACGATTTCGAGGGCCGCAACGAGCTGACGACCGAGGGTCAGTCGCTGACCGTCAAGTGGGATCGCGGGGACCTCTCCTTCACGAGCATCACGGACCGGTCCGTCACCGAGCGCGACTACATTGAGGACAGCGACGCCTCCCCCACGGACTACTTCAACTTCTTCCTGACGACCGACGCCGAGCAGTTCTCGCAGGAGTTCCGCCTCGCGGGGACGAGCGACGCGTCCGCATGGGTCGCGGGCGTCTACTACCTGGACCTCGCGGTCGCGGACTCCAACGGCGGCATCGCGCACGGGTTCATCTGCGACTACTTCGTCCTGCTCGGCGAACCGCCGTGCCCGCCGCGGGCCGCGACCGACCCCCGCTTCGGGATCTACAACCCGTACGAGACGGACACGAAGAGCTGGTCGGTCTTCGGCCAGTGGGAGCGCCAGGTGACGGAGCAGGTCAGCCTCATTCTGGGCGGCAGGTGGATCGCCGAGGAGAAGGAGCATCGGTACCGCGACATCCTCGCCCTCTACGATTCGCGCGCCACCAGCGGCGTGGACGCCCGCACGCTCGAACTCCTCGATCTCGAGGGGTACATCGGCGATCGCGACGACGACGAATGGGCCGCGCGGATCCAACTCGACTGGCGTCCACGGGACGGGTCGCTCTACTACGCGAGCTACAACCGCGGCGTGAAGTCCGGCGGCTTCAACGCGCCGCTGCTGCCGACCGCCGGATTCGTGAACGAGACCTCCATGAACTACTCGCCGGAGCGTCTCGACGCGTACGAGGCGGGGTTCAAGCTCGCCCTGGCGGGCGGCCGGGCAACGCTCAACGGCGCCGTTTACCTATACGACTACGCGGACTACCAGGCGTTCTCCATCATCGGGCTCGACACCTTCACCCTGAACGCGGAGGCGGAGAGCCAGGGGTTCGAGCTCGAACTCCGGGCTTCCCCCACGGCGCGCCTCGACCTGCTCTTCGGGGTGGGGTACATCGACACGGAAGTCACGGACGTGCCGGGCATCACGGTCAACCGCGCGGGCCTCGGGGCACTCGGCGAAGCGACGCGGCCCGGAGACGCCGTCCGTCCCGTCCAGACCCCGGAGTGGAACCTGAACGCGCTCGTGCGCTACGAGTGGGCCGCCCCGGGGCTCGGGGGCGATTTCGCCGTCCAGGTCGCGGCGGAGCACCGCACGGAGCACTTCTTCAACCTGACGAACACGTCGACGCTGACCGAGGACGGCTACACGCTCTGGAACGCGATGCTGTCGTACTTCCCCGCCGCGGGCGAAGACTGGGCCATCCGGCTCGCGGTGCAGAATCTCACGGACGAGGAGTACGTGGTGCAAGGCTTCGACCTGTCGGGTTCGATCACGATCCCGAACGGGTTCTGGGGGATGACCGAGCATTACTACGGGCGGCCGCGGATGTGGAGCGTGTCGGCGGACTTCGTGTTCTGACAGACTCCTCGCAGGTCCGGAAGGACCTTTGGCAACCGTCGCCGCGTTGGGCGATGCTGCGGACGTCACCCCGCTGGCCATTGCCGCGGCGTGACGGAACGGTTCAGTCTGTGGGGACTCACGGCGAGCCCGTGTCGTTCAATCCGTGCGCCTGCCGGAGGTCGGAGACGACACCCGCTGGCGCCCGCTCACGTCGATCACCCTCACGCAGACTTTCCGTCTCGCGCCATCCGGGAGCACGTCGGTGAGGCGTTCTCCAAGCTCTGCGGGGTCCCCGGGCCGTCGCCCCGAAGGCGGAAGCTGGGTTCGATCCGGGCCGAACCACAGTACCGCATAGATACCGTAACCGTCCGTAGCCGGATCGATGGTGTACTGCTCGATCAGTTGGGTTCGCATCGCGCTCCACAGGTCACGGTGTGCGTTCTTCTTGATCTCCACGGGGACGTGGAAGCCGTTGTAGGCGAGGCGGATGTCGGCGCGCGTTTCGTGCGCATAGCGGGTCTCCGGCTGCACGTCGATGCCCTCCGGCACGCGGCCGCGCAGCCAGTCGACCAGTGCGTCTCGGCAGGAATCCTCGGGTTTTGGCTCCGTCGGTCTCCGGTGTGAGTCCTCGTTCCAGTAGGGCCGCCAGGGATTGGAGTTTTGGAGCATGTAGTCTGTCAGCTCCCGCAGGAGATCCGCAGTCAGCGCGGCCAGGTCGGCCGGGTTGGCTGGGGCGCCGCCGGAGAGCGTCTGGAGGACCTCCTCGAACGAGGGATGGCGGTAGCTGTGGTCGCGTCCGATCACCTTCTGATCGTCGGCGGCGGAAGCAAGGATCTCGTGCCAACGCGCCAGGTCCGGCTCCGTTGAGAGCGCTCGGAGTGCTTCCCCGGCCGTGGGAGAGGGGTCCCGGGCCAGGTACTGAATGAGTTGTCCAACCAGTCCGCAAATGCGCATGCTGCTGCGGACGATGCCTCCCTGCCCCCAGTCCTCCGGGCCGACGGTCGCCCCGCCGAGGCGGACCAGTACCCGCAGGGTCGCGACATCCAGGTCGTCGATCGAGACCAAGGTGCCGTCGTCGGAGCAGAGGGGCGCCAAGAGGTGTCGGACACGCTCCTCGCGTCGTCCGCCCGCCGCGAAAGCAGCTGCACGTTCCCGGTAGGTCTCGGGGGCTGTGACGCAGCCTGCCGCCAGCCAATGTGCCCGTTGTAGCGTGTTCATGCTCTTGTGCGAGAGCTTCTTCGCCAGGGTGTCCTGCACGCCGGTCGGGGCCGAGTGGCATATGGCGGCCTTGAGCAGCAGATCGAGGGTCGGGAGTTGCCTCAGCGTGGCGCGTATGGGGAAGGCCAGGAGCAGTGGCAGGCAGGCCAGTCGGGCAACGGCCGCATGCGACGGGTCATGGGCGAGGTGCCACAGGTTGTAGTGCGCGTCGCGACCCTGCCGTAGCGCCGGCTCCGCGAGGTGGACCTGGACTTGGGCGACGTCCCTTGGGCGGTGAGCGACCAGGTGCCGATACCACTCGGGTTCGTAGTTGCCGTGCGGAAAGGTCATGTAGAGGGCGGTTGCTCTGCGTCGGTCGTCGGGTGCCCACCCGGAGACATCGGGTGGATCGAGCGTCTCGCGGAGGGCGAGGCCGGCCAGGTACGGAAGGCCCAGGTAGTGCATGCGACGTTCGCCGTGCAGGCGCAAGATCTCTTCGAAGCTCGGCAGATCGTCGCGGCCGGGCGTATTGCGGAGGGCCGCCAAAACCGTCTGCGTCAGCGGGAGGTCGTGGCCGAGGTCTCCGGCGATCCGCTCGCGCCCCTGATCCGCCCGGAAGTCGACGAAGGAGCCGAAGAACCGCCGCGCGATTTCGTGGAGCAGTCGCGGCGGAGCCTCGTTGCTGGACAATGAAGACTCGTGGGAGCGTATGGCGTCGATCCACTCCTCCTGGCGCCTGCGCCGCTCCTCGTCGTAGTGCGTCCTCTCCTCGCGCAGCTCCTGTACTTCGCGTCGGGCAGTCTCGCCGCGCTCGAGTACCTCAGTCAGGAAGGGGTCACCGGCCACTCGCGGGCGCGCGTCCGAGACATCGAGCCTGCCCATGTCAACGGCGCTCCACAGCAGGAACTGCGCTTTGCGGCGGGATCCCCGCGACCAGGCGAGCGCCTGATCGAGCAGCCATGGCCCAAGGTCGGGCGGGGGGTGCGCCCCGTACCAGCGATCGGAGATCCGTAGAGCGTGACGCGGGAACTCCTCAGAGTCAGGGCAGCGGCGCAAACCTTCCAGAAACATGCTCTTCTGCACGTCCGGTCTGGTTGTCAGCCAAGCGCGTATGGTGTCGGAAGACTTGGCCCGAAACGACAACCCATCGTCGGACGGAGCCGCCAACCCAAGCCAGTCGTACAGTCGACCGGAGTCCACGGAGTCACCGGCGGCTTGCAGTCCCTGTGCCAGCAGATCCGGGAGGACCCTCTCCATTAGTCGCGCAGCCAGTGCGGACCGGATCCGCCGAGCGCGCGGTACGCATTGGTCGAGGAGTTCGCAGATCTCGGCGTCCGAGGATTGGGTGAACAGGCGATGTTCCCAGAAGTGCGCGTACGAGCCCACGTAGGCTCGTTCGTGTTCGTCGGGCTCGATCAGGTAGTCCCAGACCTCGCGGGGGGACAGCGGCTTAGGGTACAGATTGGACAGCAGCGTACCGAGCATGTCCCTGTCCGGGTCCCACTCTCGGCGCATCGTGACCTCATCCGTTAGCCCACGGAGCAGCGCGGGCTTGTCAGGCCCCTGGTAGCAGTGGATGAAGGCGTCAAGAGCGGACACGTTGACTCCGGATTGCCGGGCGTCGTCACGCGCAACCCGCAGCAAGCTCGGCGCCAGGCCGGGAAGCGAAACGGCTTCGGGTACGATCCGGAGGACAAACTGCACCAAGTGTTGGTGTGCCGGATCTTGATCTGGATCGTCGAGAATCTCTTCTAGTGTCGCTTCGAGTTCGGGAGAGATCAGGGGCGCGAACGACGCAATGCTGGACCAGGGCAGGTCCCGCGAGGTGATCCTGGCCAGCGACTCGAGGAGGCTGCGCTTTTCCTGCGTTGAGAATCGCCCTAAGTCCCCGTACAACGCGACGCCGGTCGGATCGCGCTCGATCAACTCGGCACGGGCACGCGCGCAGTGAGCGGCAAGCCACGCCGACAGGCCCCGCAGCTGGGTCACCACGCTCCCGTCAGAGCCGGTCATCAGTGCGAGTACGCGCCGGACGGGCAGACCCTGGGCGACGCGTTCCGCCAGGTAGCGGCCGGCCAGGAACTCCGCGACGTGTCGGTGGAGGGGAACGAATCGGTCCCGCGTATCCCTGGTAAAGAGCTTCGAGGCGACCGCCGCCCTGGCCGCCTCGAAGTCGTCGGGGATGCAGCGATCGACTGCTGGCGCATCCGAGGTCACATCGCTTGAATGCAGGGTGTACCCGGCGGTGCCGGCGACCAGTGCATGGGCGCACAGGCTGCCTGCCGCCGCAAGCAGTCTCTGAGGGGGCACGGACGAAGAGGCCGCGGCATGGTCGTCGTTCGACTCGGTCGCTAACTGCGAGCAGGCCGTTTCGAACGTCTGGAGGCGACCGTCCGGCCAGCCATGGTGGGCGACAGCCTCGACGAGCAATGCGAGGCCTTGGGGATTGAAAAGCAGACCATCTATGCGACGCTGCTTGGCCTCCTGGATGAAGGCGCCGGCGTCGTCGACTCTCTCGTCCTCTTGCAGGATTACCCGAACGTCCGAAGCGGTCAGCGGGTCGAGTTTGAGCACGAGGACCTTGCCCCCGCGGGTTACGGTGTCGAGGTGGTTGCGGTCGTTGGTCCCGAGCCAGTCGGCCTGTCGGCAGGAGAGCCGGAACCGAGGCTGGCCCAGTGCGTCGAGGCGCCCTCGGATACTGTCGAATGGTGTGCGGGCATCTGCTGCACCTGCGCGCACCTCGTCGAGACCGTCGATGAAGAGCGTCCGCCCGGCCCACTCGGGGTGCCGTTCCGGGTCCAGCGTGAGGAAATCGCGCGCGGAAAGGTACAAGGCGTTGTCTTCGCCGGCGTTGCACTCACGGCGAAACGCCGTGGTCTTGCCTGCTCCGGCGTCGCCCAGCAGGACGTAGCCGGCGGCGTCGCGGAAGGTGTCCAGGGAGCGGGGAGGAAGCGTCGTGCGACCGGGGCCCGCCGTGTCGTGCGGAACCTCGGTGCAGGTGCGGGGCACGACGAGCGTCATGAGCGCTCGAGCCAGGCGGCGGCCGGCAGCGCCAGAAACTCGTTGAGCGGAACGCCGTCCGCTCCGACCACGATGGTCCGGTCGGGCTTGTACCGCTGTCGGAATTCCGCGAGCCCTCGAAGTCCTCGCGCACGCAGGCCGCCCTTGACCTCGACGGCGACGGTCCGGGGGCCGCGTTGGAGGACGAAGTCGACCTCGTGGGGGCTCTCGCGCCAGTAGCGGACCTCGATGCCCTGTGTCGCGGTGTTGCACAGGTGGGCGCCGACGGCGCTTTCGACCAATCGTCCCCAGAAGGTGCGGTCGGCGCTGGCTTCTTCGAAGCGGTATCCGGAAGTGGCGGTCATCAAGGCCGTGTTGAGGACGTTGAGCTTGGGAATCGACCCTCGGGTCCTGAACCGCGGACCTGCGAACCTCGCGAGACCTCTCACGAGCCCGGCGCTCGAAAGCAGGTCGAGGTAGCGGGCGAGAGTGGTCGTATTGCCTGCATCCTCCAGCGCCCCGAGCATCTTGGTGTATGAGAGCACTTGGCCGGATTGAGACGAGCCGACCTCGAAGACGCGCTTGAGCAGGGCGGGTTTGTCCACCCGGGTCATAGCCAGTATGTCGCGCTCGATGTTGGGTTGTACGAGCGCGTCGAGCACGTAGCTGCGCCAGCGATCCTCGTTGCGGATGAAGGCCGCGGCTCCCGGGTATCCGCCGAAGAAGAGGTAGCTCTCGAGGTCGAACTCGAACGCGTTTACCATCTCCTGGAGCGACCAGTGCGACACGGTGATCTGCTCGAAACGGCCCGCCAGGCTCTCGTTCAATCCGGACTGTACGAGCAGTGGAGCGGAGCCGAGCAGGATCGCGTTGAGGGGGCAGTTCGTGGTGCGGTCAGCATCCCAAAGCCCCTTGATGGTTCGCGACCAGTCGGGCACGCGTTGAATCTCGTCGATCGCGAGCACCAGCCCCCCGGACTGTTCGGCCGCTTCCCTTGCTTCTCGCCATACGGCCTCCAGCCAGACCGCATCTCGCGCACCGGGATGTGCTCCGGCTAGCTCGGCACCGCCGGAAGCCACCGGGAATCCAGCATCGCCGGAATCGTCCGCCGAGACGTAACGGGTGCCGTGTCCGATACTCTCAAGGTGCCGTAGTGCTTGGCGGACGATTGTCGTCTTGCCGGTCTGGCGTGGTCCGATGACCGTCTGGAGATACTTGGGGGGTTCGGTCAACCGGTTGACGAGTGTGGCGACCTGGTCGCGCTTGAACGCCACGTGTTGATCCTGAGTAAAATTACGAGAATCCTAACATAAGAGCGGGGATACGAGTATTGAGTAAAATTACTCGAAACAAGTCTTGGATCGCGGAGACCGTCCCCCCGCCGGGGTCACCGAGCCGGCCACGGGGCGCTACGGGTCTGTGGGGTGCGGACTGAGCAGGCGCCCCCATTCGTCGTCGTAGGGGTGTACCTGGTTGACGCGCTCGTCGCCCCGGTACACCGGCCGGCCCTCGTTCGCCCACCGGAAGATCGACCCCTCCAGGTTGAACACGTTGTCGCGGCCGTGCTCCAGCAGCCGTTCGGCCAACTGCGATGAGCGATAGCCAACCGAGCAGTACACGACCACCGTGGTCGCCGGTCCAACTCCCGCGAGCGCATCGAGTGCCGTGTGGAGGCCACTGGCGGGTACCGCGCCCGGCAGGTGGCTGACTTCATACTCGGCGACGCTACGCGCATCGAGCAGCACAACACCCGCCGGCTGCCTCTCGAGGAGGTCGGCGAGTTGCGCCGTGGTCCTTTGCGGCACGTCGGGGAAGTCCTCCCGGACGAGACGCAACGCTGCCTGCCAAGCCGGCGAGTCCGGTGCGGCGTCCGCGGAGCTCCTCGTCGAGTCGCCGCACGCCGCCGACAGCAGCAACGCCGGGATGAGC
>JAPPHP010000020.1 GCA_028821035.1 Gammaproteobacteria bacterium
GGCTCATCGGCGGGTGTCTCCCGAACGGGCGCTTTGCGCCGCCTGGATGTCCGGAACCCGGGCTGCCGCACCGGGGGCGCGATCCGGCCGAAGTGGGTCAACACCCCCTGCTCGGTTTCCCGCACGATGTAGAAGCTGTCGTAGGCGACGAGGAGCGCAAGCGCCGTCCCGGTCACCCAGCAGATCGCCTTGCCGGTCCGCGTCATCGCCTTTCCCCTCCATGATGCCCGTTGGCTGCTTCGCCGGACCTCCGCTTCCACAGCGCCACCTTGTCGAGGCTTTCCTCGTTGGGGACGATCACCTTGGCGTTGCCGGAGAGCGCGGACTCGAGCTTCTCCCGCCAGAGCATGTTGCGTAGCACTCCCGGCGCCGTGCGGGTCGCACCCGCCACCGCCGCGATGGCCTCTGCCTCGGCCCTGGCGCCCGCCACCTTGCGGTATGCCTGCCCCTGGGCCTGCTCGACCTCGTAGAAGGCGTTGCCGTATGCCTGCGGCGTCAGCGCGACCAGGTAGCGTTGCGCGTTCACGACTATCCGCTCGCGATCCTCCTGGGCGCTCGATACCTCCCGGAAAGCGCTCGCGGTCTCCGCGGTCGGGCTGACGTCCACCAGGTTCGCCTTCACCAGCTCGATCGAGTTCAGGACGGGGTCCCGGGCCGACACCGGCTCGTCGAACAGCGCGCGGACGTGGTCCTCGAGCGGCCCGCGGTGGAGATTGAGCAGGGGTTCCAGGCGCCGCGCCGAGATGAACGACCGCATGTGGCCGGTGATGAACGCGGAGATGACCCGCTCCGGGTCCGTGGTCCGGTAGTGGTAGACGTACGGGTCGGTCACCCGGTACTGCACGTTCACCGTGAACGCCATCAGGTTGAGGTCGCCCGAGACGAACTCGTGGTCGGTCTCGGACATGATCGACTTCACTTCGCGTACCGGCCAATGGTCGACCTGCGCCAGCGGACGCGGCGCGAGGTAGTGCAGGCCGGGCTCGAGATCGCGCCACCGCACCTCGCCGAACAGCAACCCGTATCCGACGGAGCCGGGTGGCACCCGGGTGAACCCCGAACCGAGAAACACGGCCACCACCGCGACCAGCAGTGTCACGCCCGCCGGTGTGTTCGGCGTGACCGCGCCCAGGAGCGGGCGTCCCCGGGTCAGCCGCAACCACAGTGCGGCGGTGCGCCGGCCGACCGGGCGCAGGTTGAGCATCAGATCGTCGTAGCCGCTCTTCAACGCGCCGGCCCTGAACCGCCACACGATCAGCGCCGCCAGCCCGATGGCCCCGCCCCATTGCAGCGCGAGGATCGCCGGCGAATCGGACGCGTCGAGATTCACGGCGATCGAGAAACCCGCCGCGAGCAGCAGTACGTCGATCAGGATGCCGAGTGCAACGGTCACCGCGATGACCGCCAGCACGTAGACGGACGCGAACCGGACGCCGAACTGGCTCACGATGATGGCGATGGTGCCGGTGTTCGTCGCCGGCCCGGTCATCAGGAACACCAGTGCTGCCCCCGGGCTGACCCCCTTGGCCACCAGGGCGGCCGCGATGGGCGTGCTCGCCGACGCACAGATGTAGAGCGGGATGCCGATGAGGACCATCACGGGATACGAGAGCCAGCGGGCGTACTCGTGGGCCATCAGGTCCGCCGGGATCGCCAGGTAAAGAATGCCGCCGAGCACGATGCCCACCAGCAGCGCGAAGAGGATGTCGTCGGCTATCTCGACGAAGCCGTACCGGAACACATGACGAACGACCGTCGGGAAGTCCGGGCCGGCCGGTTCGTCGTCGGTCGCTTCCGACGACCCCTCTGAAACCGTCTGCGGCCGTTCCCGATAGAAATCCGGCTTCAGCCACGACGCGTGCCGCCACCGGCCGGCGGCCGCGGTCAGACTGCGAAGCCAGCGGCCCGCGAAACCGCGCAACTGCGTGAAGCTCACATAGCAGTCGTCGCGCCCCGGAAAGAGCGATGTGTGTGCGCCGTGGTCGTGGTCGTGGTCGTGGTCGTGGTCGTGGTCGTGACC
>JAPPHP010000362.1:0-11672 GCA_028821035.1 Gammaproteobacteria bacterium
CTGGTGGGGCGACCACTGGACATAGGGATGGACGGTGGTGAGTTCGGTCTCGAGCGTCCCCGCCCCCGGGGCGTCGCCGCCGAACTCGTAGGAGACGTCGGCCTGGGCGTGGGAGACGGCGACGCCGGCCACCCATGCCTCGCCGCGCGCGTCCACGCCCAGGTATCCCGAGGTCATGTCGCCGTCGTAGGCGCCCGCCTCGGGTTCGCCGTCGAAGGCCCAGTAGTCGCCGCCGCCCCAGACGCCCCAGGACACCGCCTTGCTGCCGATGCCGATGAGCGGCATCTCGAAACCGAAGTCCCGCCGCGTCGGATAGCCGGTGGTCTGCCACTCGAGGCCGCCCGCAGCCGGATGTCCGCCCATGGAGCCGGGCACGCCGTCGACCGGGCCGGCGGTTGACCATCCCGTTTCCCGCAGCCCCGACTCCGGCACGGCGTACAGAACGTCGCTCGGCCGCGTCCTGCCGTCGCCCGCCATGTCGAGCCGCGTGCCGATGGTGTTCGTCGCGCTCCAGAGCAGCCCGCGCCCGATGGTCGCGAGCGCATCTCCGAGCACCGCCTTCTCGGCCGTGCTGGCGCCCACGGTCACCGCCAGGGACAGCACGAGCCGGGCGTTCGTGGCCGTGACGACCACCATGCCGGCGCCTTCGCGGACCGGAGTCACCGTAACCACCGTGCCGGCCGCGTGGGCGCTCACCACGCCAGGTTGCTCCGACGTCGCCACCAGCGCGCCGTAGTTCCGCACGCCGACCTCGCTCAGTACGCCCGCGAGATCCGCGCTCCACGGCGTACCGATCGAGAGCGCCGGCACGTCGAGTTCGACCGTGATCTCGGGCCCCACGCGGTGCCCGTCCTGGGCCTCCAGCGCCTCGAAACGCAGGTCCGCCGCCTTGCCGTCGCCGTCTTCGATGGTTCCGCCGGAGAGGGCATTGGCGGCGACGCTGACGCCGTCGTCGTCCACGTCCCCGGTCTGCACGATGTATCGGAAGATCAGCGACGGCGTGCCGCTCCCCGACACTAACCCCGCCGCACGCGAACGGCCGCCCACGGACAGCGTCAGCACGGGGTCCCCCGTCACGTGGACCGCGCGGTCGAAGGTCACCGTGATCTCGATCCCATCGCCCTCCGCGTAGGTGCCGGCGGCGGCCGGCCGGGAGGAGACGCCGACCTCGAGGACCCTGGCCGCCGGCGACGTCGCGTCCACCTTGTGTCCGCGAGCGGCCGGCAGCGCGGCGAACGTGCGGTCGACCGCATTCCCGAGCCCGTCCTGGATGACGCCGCCCGTCAACGCGTTTGCCGCGATGCTGATCCCGTCCCGGTCGAGGTCGTCCTCGCGCACGGTGTACCGGAACAGGAGCGTTTCCGTCCCGCTGCCCGAGGCGAGCGCCGCCTGCCGCGATCCGCCACCGAGCGACAGGACAAGCACGGGGTCGCCGGTCACGTGCACCACCTCATTGAACGTCACGCCCACGTCGATGGCCTCTCCGGCATCGTAGGTGTCGTTGCGGCCGGGACTCGACACGATCCGTACTTCCGCCACCACGGGCCGAGCCGCGTCCACCCGGTGTCCGCGCTGCGCGGGGAGTCCGGCGAAGATCGGGGACACCGGGTCTCCGCTCGCACCCGCTATAGCGCCGCCCGACAGCGCGTTCGCGGCGACGCTGACACCGTCCGCGTCCACGTCTCCTTCCTGCACCGTGTACCGGAAGGTCAGCGTGTCCGTCCCGCTCCCGGCGACGTACTCCGCGGAACGCGTGTTCGGGCCCACCGAGACTGCCAGCACCGGGTTGCCCGTGACATGGACGTCCGCGTCAAAGACGACCGCGAGGCTGATCTGCTCCCCAGGGCCGTAGGTGTCGCCGCTCGCCGGCTGCGAGACGAAACGGATGGCGGTCACCCGCGGCGCCACGATCCCGTTCACCTTGTGCCGGGGCTGCGCCGGGAGCGCCTGGAAGTAGACCGCGACCACCCCGCCGGGACCGCTCGTGATCTCGCCCTCCCGCAGCGCGCCGCTCGCGATGCTGATCCCGTCCTCGTCGAGGTCCCCGGCCTGCACCGTGTAGCGGAACCGGAGAGCGCGCGTCCCGCTGCCCGTCGTGAACATCGCCATGCGCGTGTTGCCACCGATCGAGAGCTCCAGGATCGGGTCGCCCGTGACGTGTACCACGCCCGCGAACGTGACCGTGACCTCGATGTCTTCCTCGAGGCCATAGGTGTCGCCCGACCGCGGGGTCGACACGATCGCGAGGGTGGCCTGCAGCGAACCGATCCCGCGCACGCCGTGTCCGGAATCGGCCGGCAACCCGGGGAAGGTCCGGACCGCGGCATTGCCAACGCTGTCCTCGATCACACCCCCACGCAGCGCATTCGGCGCGATGCTGATGCCGTCCTCGTCGAGGTCGCCTTCCTGGACCACGTAGCGGAACTCGAGGCGGGTCGTGCCGCTGCCCGTGGCGAAGGCGGCATCGCGCGAATGGGCGCCGATGGAGATCGTCAGCACCGGTTCGCCGGTGACGTGGACCTGCTTGTCGAAGGTGACTTCGACCTCAATGGCCTCGCCGGTGGCATAGGTGGCGCCCGCCTGTGGGGTAGAGACGATCTCGACCTCCGTCACGAGCGGCGGTTCGGTACCTCCGGCGTTGACCTTGTGTGCTGCCTGCGCTGGAAGAGGAGGCACACTCCGGGGATCCAGCTCATTCCCTGCGTGATCGCGGATGCACGCACCCTGCATGGCCGACGGCCCCAGGCTGATGCCGTCATCGTCGAAGTCGCCCGCCTGCACAACGTAGCGGAACCGCAGGAACCGCGTGCCGCTTCCCCCGACCAAGTCCGCGGCCCGCGTATGCTCACCGACCGACAACAGCAGCGAGATGGGCGGTGGCGTGGCCGTGGCACAGGGCGTAATGACGTGCACGATGTCGGCGAAGCCCACCGTGATCTCGATGGCGTCCCCGGCCGTGTAGGTGTCGTCCGGGCCCGCATCCGAGGTGACCTCCGTCCCGGTTACCTGCGGCTCAACGGTGTCCACCTTGTGGGTCGCGGCCGTCAGCGGGGTCAGAGCACGTTCCGCAGGGTTGCCGGCCCGGTCGACGATGGTGCCGCCCCGCAACGCGCCGGCCTGGACCGCGACGCCGTCCTCGTCGAGATCCCCTGACTGCACGACGTAGCGGAAAGTCAACCGCCGCGGGCGCGCGTCGAGCAGGACGGCCACCCGGGACAGGGTCCCGACCGAGATCAGAAGTTCTGGCCCATCCGCTACCACGTCCTCATTGAAGGACACCGCGAAGTCGATGTGGTCGCCCGCGACATAGGTCTGGTCGTCCCCCGGGTCCGAGTCGATTTCCACAACGCCCGTGACTTCTGGCGAAACCCCGTCAACCAAATGATCCGAATCGTCCGAAAGAGCTTGAGGGAGCGTGGCCGTGACGTCCGCGCCTTCGCCGTCCGACAGCGTCCCGCCCGTGATGGCGCCTGTACCGAAGGAGACTCCGTCGGAGTCCAGGTCGTCTTCCTGAACGCGGTACTGGAACCGGAGCCGCCGCGTCCCGCTGCCGTCCACGAAGCGCATCAATCGCGATCCGCTCTGGAGCACGAGCGTGAAGGTAAGGCTGGGCGTGTGGGTCACGTAGACCGCGCCGTCGAATGACACCTCGACCTCGATCGCATCGCCCCTCGCGTAGGTCCCGGGATCGGAGACCACGTCGGCGCTTTGGATCTCGACCCCAACAGCGGGCAACGCAACAAGCGCCGCGGCCACCACCAGGGCAGGCGGGGGTGGAAACGGGCAGCGCGCCCGCGGCCGGCGGCCGGCGACAGTCATCGGTCCTCCCTGCACGGGCGGCCCGATACATCGGCCGCCTTAGCGTCCCGAACGGAGCCAATCTGCAGGAAGGATGCGCACCTGCCGGTGCCGACCTGCCTTCCGTCGTCCCCTCCTCAAAGGGGGCGCGGGTTATAGCACGGTGGAAAACATGTGGACAACCGTGGTCAGGGACCCCGGCGGAGCACGCCCGGCGGGTGGCGTCAGTCCAGGTGGTAGACCCGCGCCGCGTTGTCGTGCAGGACCTTGCGGGTGATCTCGGGCGGCACGTCCCGGAACTTGTGCTCGATGTCGGTGCGGGCGTCCTTCGAGAACGGATGCGGACCCGGCGAGATGCTCGTCGGGTGCGGGAAGTCCGTCTCGTAGAACAGGTTGTCCGAGAAGATGTCCAGCGTGCGCCGGGCGCTCTCCTCCTCGAACCAGAAGCTGCCGTAGATCTGGCGCCGGAAGTACTCGCTCGGCTTGAGCTTGAGGTCCGGCCGCGAGACGGCCGCGCCCTGGTTCAACCACTGCCAGTCCATCGACTCCAGCAGGAACGGCAGGTAGCCGACGCCGCTCTCCACCGAAACGAAGTTGAGCCTCGGGAACCGTTCGCAGATGCCGCTGACGATGAGTTCGCATATGCACGTCGCGTTGCTCAGGAACAACAGGGTCGAGAGCTGCATGACGGTCGCCAGCCGGTCGTGGCCGGGCCAGATGGGCGTGCCGCGATCCGCCCCGATGTGGAACGCGACCGGCAGGCCGAGCTCCTGCGCCGTCTCCCACAGGGGATTCCAGTAGGGATCCGGCAGCCACGGCAGCCCGAGCCCGTCGGGCTGGCTCGTCATCAGCACCGCGCGATGTCCCATCTTCGCCGCCCGGCGCACCTCGGCCACGCACTGCTCCATGTCCCACAGCGGCAGCGCCATCTGCGCCAGCAGCAGGTCGGAATCCACGCCGCACCACTCGGTGAGGAAGTCGTTGTAGGCGCGGACGCACTCGAGGGCGAGCTTCGGCTCCTTCTGCGCCAGCCGGCCGTGCTGGCCTCCGCCGCTGATGTTCAGGTTCGGGAAGACGGCCATGGCGTGCACGCCCATCTCGTCCATGGCGCGGATGCGCGCCGCGGCGTCGTAGGACCCCGGATGCGCGTCAGCCAGGGTATGCGGATGACTCGGGTGCGGCCGGTCGTGGCCGGCCCAGACCATGAAGGCGGTGGGGATCGTCGGCTGGCCGTCCAGGATCCACACGTCGTCGTCGGGGTCCCAGTCGAACAGGCCCGACGGCACGAGGGCGCTGTCGGTGCCTGCGGACCCGAGCCCGAGGTCCCGGTATTTCACGACGTGGGGCACCAGGTCGCCCCACTTCTTCGACACCCGGCTGGTCCAGAGGTCCTCCGGTTCGCAGATATGCGTGTCGATGTCGATGACCTGGATCGTGTCAGCGATGGCCTGTGCTATGTCCGTTCCTCCTCTACTGGGCCGTCGAGGCCTCCTACGTCCGCTCGGTGTATTGCGCACGCCCGCGGAAGTCCGGCCCTTCCGCACCCCAACCCATCGGGTCGTCCGCGCCCAGGATGCGGGCGAAGCGGGCGCTGCGGCGCTTCAGCATCTCGTCGGGCACGTGCCACTGGTACTTCTCCTGCGTCTTGAGCGCGCGGTGACAGTGATAGGACGTGACGTTCAGCCGGATACCCGGATTGGTGCGCCGGAACGCGCCGTGCCAGGTGCCGCCGTGCCAGAGGATGAGCGAACCGACCTCGGCCTCCACCGGGACCGCCTGGTCGATGCCCTCTCCAGGGAGTGGCTGCCGGGCAAGGCGGTGCGAACCCGGAACCACCGCCAGCGCCCCGTTCTCCTTCGTGTAGGGCGTAAGCACGAGCGCCGAGTTGCACACCAGGTCGTAGCCGAGGGGCAGGACGCCTTCGGGCGAGCCGGGCGAGTCGCTGTGCAGGTTGAGGGTCAGCTTGTCGGTGATGTCCGGGTTGTGCCAGCGGACGAACGCCACCATGCTCGACAACTGTCCCTGGCCACGCAGCATGTAGTCGATCATCGCGCCGAGTGCCGGGTTCTCCAGCCACTCCTCGAACACCTCGTCCTCGAACAGGAGGTAGAAGAGGAGGTACGAGTCGCCACCCGTCACGTCCGTGATGTAGCGACCCGGATTCCCCGCCCTGTCGAGTTCGTGGGTCACGCCGGTACGTTCCTTCGCCACCCGCAGCACCGTCTCCCGCACCCTTTCGACGAAGTCGGGCGTCGAGACCCGCTCCGGCGGCACCACGGCGTAGCCCTGGTGGTCGAGTTGCAGCGCGTACTCGGTGAGTCCGAGTTCCTCGAGTCGCCCGACGATGTCCTGCTGTGGCGCGCGGAACACGGGTGGCCGGGCCTTCTTCGCCTCGTAGAGCGCCTTGAGTTGTTCGCGCGTCAACGCGGGCTCCCGCTCGTCCCCGAACTCCTGGCTGATGGCCTCGCTCACCGCGTCGTCCCCCGATCAGTGCCTGCAAGCGTGCAAGTTATCGCAGAGCGGCCATGCGGTCGATCAGAACGCGTTCGTCGAACGGCCGCACGCGCGGACCGTCCGCACCGGGGCACGTGTTGCGCCCCGTGCAGGTGTTGGGCCAGTTGTTGAGGCTCAGGACATAGCCCTGGTTGCGGAAGTGCTCGTAGCGCGTCAGTACGACCAGGACCACGTCTTCCTCACGCCAGACGTAGATCTTCTGACCGTCTAGGCCGAGCGCGGCCGCCACTTCGATCGGCGGCGTGTCGCCGTCGAAGAAAGCGGCGTTCAGGACCCACCATTGGAATCCGTACACAGCGCTCGCCGCGGTCAGGCTCTCGTCGATCCAGGACTCGGAGAGCACCCGGGCACCGTCCCACTCGCCGCCCCGCGCGTAGAGCAGCCCGAAACGCGCGAAATCGTCCGGCCGCATGTCGATGCAGCAGTAGGTGAGCGGGTTCACGCCCGTGGGATCCAGCCAGAGGCCGACCGCGGCGGGGTCGATGCCGATCGGTTCGAGGATCTGCCGCGCGAGGTAGGTGTGCGCGTCCGCCCCGGTCGCCCGCCGCAGCAGCAGTTCCATCAGCTGCGAGTTCGCGTTGGAGTACACGAAAAGGGTTCCGGGCTCGTTCACCAACCGGACGTCGAGCGCGAACGCCGACTGGTCCTCCTGGGTGAAGATGCCGACATCCGCCGGATATCCAGAGCGCATCTCGAGGATGTTGCGGACCGTGATGCCTTCCTTGTCGGTACCGACCCACTCGGTCAGGAAGTCGGCCGCCGGCTGTTCTGCCGAGGCGATGTCGCCGGCGTCGACGGCGGCTCCAACGGCCGCGCTGTAGATGCTCTTCGCGACGGACCAGCTCGTACCGTAGCTCTCCGCGTCGTAGCCGTCGGCGTACCGCTCGCCGATCACGTGGCCGCGGTCGACCAGCACGGCGGACTGCACCGCCTCGTCGGTGAAGACGTGATCGAGCACGGCGTCGACCGCGGCGGCCGGGACCTCGAGGTCCGCCGGGGACGTCCGCTCGAGCGTCCAGCTCGGCGGCGGTACGCTGGACTCGGGCGGCGGCGCCGCTGCGGGCGGCGGTGCGCCATCACCACCGCTCCCACCACCACCGCCCCCGCCGCCTCCGCACCCCGCGAGAACCAGCAACGCACACCCCGCCGATGTGGCCAGGCCGCGCCGGGGCCGGTCGGTCTCCATGTCGTTTTCCACGCATCCGTCCAGGCGACATGGTAGCGAGCGGAAGTGCCTGCCCGGACATTCGCGTACATTACGCGGCTCCTCGAGCGACACGGAGAGGGGCAGCGCATGGCGAGCACGGCCACGCGGATCACGGACACGCTGTACGAGTACCTGTTGCGGGAGGGCATCCCCGAGTCCGACGCCGCCCGTGCGCTCCGCGAGGAGACACGTACTGCGACCCAGTGGCATGGCATGCAGATCACTCCGGAGCAGGGTGCGTTCATGCAGTTGCTGGTCCGGCTCCTCGGCGCGCGGCGCGCCATCGAGGTCGGCACGTTCACCGGCTACAGCGCTTTGGTGGTCGCCGAGGCACTGCCCCCGAACGGTCTGCTCGTCGCCTGCGACGTGTCCGACGAGTGGACCGCGGTCGGACGCCCGTTCTGGGAACGTGCCGGGGTCGCGGGCCGGATCGACCTCAGGCTGCAGCCCGCGGTGGAGACCCTCGACGAGCTGATCGCCGAAGGGGACGCCGGCACCTTCGATTTCGCCTTCATCGACGCCGACAAGGCCAACTACGGCACCTACTACGAACGATGCCTGACACTCGTCCGCGGGGGCGGCGTGGTGGCGGTGGACAACGTCCTGTGGGGCGGACGCGTCGCGGACACGGGCGTCGTCGACGACGACACCAACGCCATCCGTACCCTGAACGCGAAGATTCGCGGCGACCGTCGCGTGCACGCGACGACCGTGCCGATCGGCGACGGGCTGACGCTCGCGCTGAAGCAATGAGCGCGCGATGACGGACTTCAACACCTTCCTGAACCAGGGCTGGAGCGACCACGCGGCGGAGCCGGCAGCGGTCTTCGCCCGCTGTCAGGACGCCACCAACCTGGTCGAGGAGCCGGGGCAACTGGCGGCCCTCGGTATCCTGGCGGCGCACGTCAGCGGCGAGCACTTCGGCCGCTGGGACGAGGGGGCCGCATTCCTCGACTCCCTCCGCGGCCATGCGAGCTACCGGTCCGACGAGCCCAGCGGCCGACAGCTCCACTTGTCGAAGGCATCGCTGCACCTGGCTTCCGGCGACGGCCACGCCGCCGAGCGGGATCTGGCCGCCGTCGCCTCGCCGGAGGACCATCCTGCCTCGCCCCGCGTGCGCATGCTGGCGGCGACATCCGCGGCCCTCGCCGGCCGGGGCCGCACGGCGCAGGCCATGACCCTGTTCGAGGAAGCCCTCGCGCTCGCGGCGTACGACCCGCCGGCGTCCGATCCCGCCGCGCGCGCCCTCGCGGTGACCGGCAACAACCTGGCCGTCGAACTGGAGCAAGCCCCGGATCGCGACGCCGCCGGCACGCGACTGATGAAGACCGCGGCAGCCACCGCACGCACCTATTGGGAGCGCGTCGGCAACTGGGTGAACGTGAAGATCGCCGAAGTGCGCCTCGCACACACCCATCTCGCGGCCGACGAAGCGGACGTCGCGCTCGGCCACGCGCGGGCGGCCCTGTCGCTGTGCGACGAACAGGACGCCCCGGACGCGCATCGCTTCTATCCCTGGGTCGCGGAGTCCCTCGCGCTCCACGCGCTCGGCGACATCGCCGCGGCGCTGCTGGCCAGCGGACACGCCGAACGCGCATTGGCGACCATGGACGACGACCAGTGGCCCGGCGCCGAAGCCGACTACGAGTCCTTGCGCGACAACCTTTCCACGGACAGCCCCCCGGGACGCGTGCCATGACCCATCTGAACCGCGCGGTCGCCGGGCTCGCCCGTGGCGGCCCGATCTTCTACACCGGTGGCCACACCGGCGCCGAACTCACCTTCGAGGCGGGCAGGAACGCGGCCGCCACCTGGGCCGACTACATCAACGTCGGCATGGAGCACGGTACGTTCGACCTGGCCGGTCTCGACCGCTTCATGCGGGGCCTCGCCGCCGCCCATCGCGAGTCGCGCGCCGGGCCGATGCCCGCCGTCATCGTCGAGCTGCCGGTGGAGGGCGCCTCCGCGGAGATCCTGCGCGCCAACGCCTGGCAGGTACGGCAACTGCTGGCGCGCGGCGTGCACGGGCTGATGCTGTGCCACGCGGAATGCCCAGACGCGGTGTCGGCCCTGGTCGAAGCGGTCCGGTTCAGCTTCCGCGGCGGGCGGCGCGGCGCCGGGGGGCACGTCTCCGCCGCCGAGGTCTGGGGCGTCTCGCCCGCCGAGTACCTCGAACTCGCCGACCCCTGGCCGCTGAACCCGGACGGCGAGTTGCTGATCGGCTTGAAGATCGAGAACCGGCGCGCCCTCGAACGCGCCGAGGAGACAACGCGCGTGCCCGGCGTCGCTTTCGCGGAGTGGGGACCGGCGGACATGTCGATGTCGTTCGGCTATCGCGGGGCGCCCGAGGACTTCGCGCGGCCGGAACTGGCGGCGGCGCGCGAGCGTGTCTTCCGCGCGTGCCGGTCGGCGGGCATCGCCTTTCTCGAGGGCGCCACCCGGGACACCGTAGAGGCGAAGATCGCGGAAGGCGTGCGCGTGTTCAACGCCGCGGACGAGGAGACCGCGATGCGGGGCCGCGCGGTCGTCCGCTGACGAGACGGAACGACCTGAAGCGGGATCAGGCGCGCGCGCTGACCTCCATCATCGCGTCGATCATCTCCTCGAGGTACATGTCGGGCATCTCGTGGCCAGCGCCCTCGAGCGTCAGGAACGCGGCTCCGGGGATCGTCTCCGCCAGCGCCACGCCATGCGGGTACGGCAGGATCGGGTCTTCCGTCCCGTGCACCACCAGCGTCGGGACGTCGAGCTCCTTCAACAGCGGCCGACGGTCCGGAGGCGAACTCATGCCGATCGCGATGCCATGGTTGTTCATCGCGGCAAAGTCCTTCGCGCGGTCCACCTCGCGGGTCGCGATGTCGCGCTGGCGCTCCGCGTTGAAGGGCTCCGCGCTCCCGGCGAGTCGGCGGAACATCTCGATGCGCATGGCGATCTTCTCGTCCCGGGTTTCGACGGGCGCCGCCATCATGGCGAACGTCTCCGCCATCCACTCCGGATCGGGTCCCGGCAGATCGTCGGCGCCGAGTTCCGGCTCGGCCCCGCCGCCCGAGAGCGGCGAGGACATGATGATCGTGGCGCTGCGGATGCGGTCGCGGTGCTGGAGCGCCAGCGCCTGCACGATCATCCCGCCCATGGAGGCACCGGCCACGTCCGCAGCCGCGATGCCGTATGCATCCAGCACGCCCACGGCGTCCGCGGCCATGTCGTCGAGGGTATAGGGCGGCGCGCCGACTTCGAAACAGGTCGACTGGCCCGTGTCCCGGTTGTCGTAGCGGATCACGTACCGCCCGCGGTCGACGATCGCCTGGACGAGATGCTCCTCCCAGTAGATGCCCTGCGCGCTCGCGCCCATGATGAGGAGCAGCGCCGGGTCCGCCGGGTCGCCGAAATCCTCGGTCCAGATGTCGATGCCGTTCGCACGCACGATCTTCTCAGCCATGTCCGCAGGCCTTCGGTTCCAGGATGCGGGGTTTATACAACGGCCATGCCGCCTTGCCACGGCCGCGCCTGCCGTGATGAGCTTGGCGCCGTCATGCCAGCCCCCCAGCGATCCCCTGTCTCGGATACCACAGCCCGGTTCCCCGGCCCCGAAGGCCTGACCGACCGTGTCCGCGCCCTCGTACCGCTCATCGGGGAACACGCCGCACAGGCCGAGGCGGACCGCAAGCCCGTGGACGAGGTGATCGAGGCCCTCGAGCGGAGCGGCGTGTTCAAGTCCTTCGTCCCGCGCCGCTTCGGCGGCTACGAGATCGACAACGCGTCCTTCGTCGACATCGGCATCGCCATTGGCGAGGCGTGCACGTCCACGGGCTGGGTCACCACCTTCTGCATGGAACACAACTGGATGCTGGCGCAGTTCCCGCCGGAGACGCAGGAAGCGATCTTCGCGGAGCTTCCCTACATCATCGCGCCCGCGAGCATCACGCCGAGCGGCGTCGCCGAGAAGGTCGACGGGGGCTTCGTGCTCAACGGCCGCTGGGGTTGGGCCACCGGGGTGATGCACGCCAACTGGGTGCTGCTGAACGGCATGGTCGCGAGCGACGGTCCTCCGGACCCCAGACTGTTTCTCGCCCCGGTCGGGGACATCCGCGTCGAGGACACCTGGTTTGCCGACGGCATGGAGGGGACGGGCAGCAACGACATGGTCGCCGAG
>JAPPHP010000362.1:11772-21792 GCA_028821035.1 Gammaproteobacteria bacterium
ATGCGGTCCCACCCCATGCAGCGCATCGTCCGGGACCTCAACACGCTGTCGTGCCACACGGTGTTCGACCTCGATGTCGGCGGGGAGAACTACGGGCGGCTGCTGCTCGGCATGGATCCGGCATCGCCGGTCTGATCGTGAAGCTCCTGCACATCGAAGCGAGTCCGCGGAAGGAAGCCTCGGCTTCGAGCCGCGTGGCCGACGCTTTCGTCACGGCGTATCGCCGCCTCCACCCCGACCACGTCGTCGAGCGGCTCGCGCTTTTCGAGGAGCAGCTACCGGCGTTCGGGGCGGAAGGCGCGGACCAGAAGACCGAGCACGTCCTCGACCTCGTGCGCGGCGGCACCGGTATCGAGGCGACCGGCGAGTGGGCGGGCGTCATGCGCGAAGTGGAGCGCCTCGCGAGCGCCGACAAGGTGCTGCTGTCCTCGCCGATGTGGAACTTCTCGATCCCCTACCCGCTCAAGCACTACATCGACCTGATCTGCCAGCCCGGGCTCACCTTCCGCGTCGACGCGCAGGGTTACCTCGGCCTGGTCACCGGCAAGCCGCTGCAGCTCGTACTCGCGAGCGGGGGCTCGTACCCGGAGGGCTTCCCCCTGGAAACGCACGGCACCGCCACCGACTTCCAGCGCCCCTACCTCGAGCACGTCGCGCGATTCATCGGCTTCGAGGACATCCGCGCGATCCGGATCGAACGCACCAGCGCGCTGCTCCCGGAGGCGCTGGAGGAACTGCTCGCCCGGCGGTGCGAGGAAGCCGCCGAAGCCGCCGCGACTTTCTAGGAGTCGCGCCAAAGGAGAGAGACATGACTCGACTCAACGACAAGGTCGCCCTGATCACCGGCGCCGCCAGCGGCATGGGGGCCGCCACCGCGCGGATGTTCGCGGCCGAGGGCGCCCGGGTGCTGATCGCGGACCTGCAGGAGGAGGCCGGCAGCGCGCTCGCGGACGAACTCGGCGATGCCGGGCTGTTCCAGCAGTGCGACGTCAGCATCGAGGAGGACGTCGCGAACGCCGTAACGCGGGCCGAAGCCCACTGGGGCCGCCTCGACTGCATCTTCAACAACGCCGGCTTCGGCGGCGCGATCGGGCCCGTGGACGAAACCTCCACCGACGACTTCGACATCACGATGGACGTCCTCGTGAAGGGCGTGTTCTTCGGCATGAAGCACGCCGCGCCCATCATGAAGCGGCAACGCGGCGGGTCGATCATCAGTACGGCCTCCGTCGCGGCCGGGTACGGCGGCTGGTCGCCGCACACCTACAGCGCCGCCAAGGCCGCCGTCATCGCCCTCACGCGCTCCGTCGCGCTCGAGATGGCCGATTGGGATGTCCGGGTCAACTCTATCTCTCCAGGCGTCATCGAGACGCCCCTGGCCGTCGGCCGGGGATTCACGCCGGAGGCGATCGAGCGTTTCCGGAGCGAGAATACCGAAGCGCAGCCCCTCGCCCGAGTTGGGGCGCCGGACGATATCGCCCACTGCGCGCTCTGGCTCGCGAGCGACGAGTCAACCTTCGTCACCGGGCAGGACATCGTGGTCGACGGGGGTTTCTCCGCCGGCCGCTCCTGGCGCCGACAGCCGCCCTGGATGCGGCAGCCGCATCCCCTCAAGGTGTACCGGCCGCCGGGGCGTTAGTTCCAGGCTCCGAGGATCGCTCCCATGATGAGACTCAACACCACGCGGTAGCCCGCCGTGATCGTCCACAGCCACATGCCGGTGCCGCTGTGCGCAGAGTCGGAAGCGGCCGACGCGGCGATGAAGCCGACGCCGACCGCGAGCCCCATCAGCAGTCCGCCACCGAGGCTCTCGATACCGAGCCCCTGCATCAGGAGCGCCATCACGACGCACGTCAGGAGCGCCGCGAAGAAGCTCACGACGAAGGGCATCGGCGGGGTCGGCAGTTCCTCGGCCGTCTTGCCGATCGCCGCCATCCAGGGCTTGCCGAAGAGCGGTCCGTACCAGAGTCCGCCGAGGGCGAACGCCGCTACCGTCGCGACCAGGATCGCCCACCAGTTGAGTGCCGCAAGATAGGCCATGGGTTCAACCTCCCTGTCCGTCTGGATCGCCCGGGCCGGGAGGCCCCGGACACGCCGATGGTAACATCGCGCGCTCGCCAGCCTGCCCGCGGAGCACCATGCAAACGGACCATTTCGACGTCGTGATCGTGGGGGCCGGACTGTCCGGCATCGGCGCCGCGTGCCACCTCAGGCGCAGGTGTCCGACCAAGACCTTCGTGCTCCTCGACCGCCGCGACGCCATCGGCGGCACGTGGGACATCTTCCGCTACCCGGGCGTGCGCTCGGACAGCGACATGCACACCCTCGGTTACGACTTCAAGCCCTGGAAGGCCGCCAAGGCCATCGCCGACGGGCCCGCCATCCTCGACTACGTGCGAGAGACGGCCACGGAAAACGACATCGAGGCCCACATCCGCTTCCACCATCTCGTCGAGAGCGCGTCCTGGGACAGCGCGTCCTGCCGCTGGACCGTCACGGCGCGGCGAACCGAGCACGGGGACACCGCCTCCTTCACGTGCAACTTCCTCTACATGTGCGCGGGGTACTACAGCTACGAGGGCGGCCACCTGCCCGTGTTCCCCGGCATCGAAAGCTACCGAGGTACGGTCGTGCACCCGCAGGCCTGGCCCGAGGACCTCGAGTACCGGGACAAGCGCGTGGTCGTGAT
The DNA here is from genome assembly GCA_028821035.1 of Gammaproteobacteria bacterium. Taxonomy (GTDB): domain Bacteria; phylum Pseudomonadota; class Gammaproteobacteria; order Pseudomonadales; family Azotimanducaceae; genus VXNE01. Next base: position 14,462 of record JAPPHP010000362.1, read on the forward strand.
CGGTAGCGGCGCGACCGCCATGACCCTCGTGCCCGCCATGGCCGAGAACGGCGCGCAGGTGACGATGGTGCAGCGTTCGCCCACCTACGTGGTCTCCCGTCCCGACGAGGACGCGATCGCGAACCGGCTGCGCCGGTTGCTCCCGGAGCGGCTCGCCTACGCGATCACGCGCTGGAAGAACGTGACGCTGGGGCGGTTCTTCTACCACAACACCCGCGTGCGCCCGGAGCGCGTCAAGGCCATGCTGCTCAAGGGCGTCCGCGCCGCGCTCGGCCCGGACTACGACGTGGGAACCCACTTCACGCCCCGCTATAACCCCTGGGACCAGCGCCTCTGCCTGATCCCGAACGCGGACCTGTTCCGCACGATCAACTCCGGCGCGGTGGAGGTGGTCACCGACACCATCGACACGTTCACCGAGGACGGCCTCAAGCTCGATTCCGGACGCGAACTCCCCGCCGACATCGTCGTCACCGCCACCGGCCTGCGCCTGGTCGCCGTCGGCAACGTCGCCTTCGAGGTCGATGGCGAGCGGGTCCGTTTCCCGGACACCGTCGCCTACAAGGGCACGATGTACTCGGGCGTTCCCAACCTGGCCTCCACGTTCGGCTACATCAACGCCTCCTGGACGCTGCGCGCAGACCTGATCGCGCGTTTCGTCTGCAAGGTCCTCAACCACATGGACGCAACGGGCACGCGCCGGTGCACGCCGCGCCTGCGAGAGGGGGACCGGGGCATGGCGCTCCGGCCCTTCGTCGACGACTTCTCGTCTGGGTACTTCGCCCGCGCCCTGGACCTGCTGCCGAAACAGGGCGACCGGGATCCGTGGCGAAACACCCAGAACTACGCGTACGAACGCAAACTGATCGGGCGGGCGCGGCTCGACGACGGAGCTTTGGTGTTCGAAGGTCCGGCGGAACCGGCCGCCGAAGCGGGTCGCGAGCTGCAGCGAGTCGCCGCGGGCGGCTGACCGCGGCGTTCAGCGCATGCCGTACATCGAGGGGCGAGTCGTGCACGACGCGGACTCCCACGTCATGGAGACCGCCGGCTGGCTCGACGACTTCGGGACCGCGCGTGTTCGCGAAGCGTTCAACGCCCGCATGCAGCAGCGCGAACTGGCGACCATCGTCGCGAAGCACGACGACCCCGCCTATCGCGCCCGCGACGCCGACGAGATCATGGCGCGCAAGAACTACCACGCGACCGGCGCCACGCGCCGCGAGGACCGTCCGCTCGCGCTCGACCTGATCGGCGTCGCGAGCCAGCTCGTCTTCCCCACCTCCCCCAACGTCTGGCTGGAAGGACTCGAACACGGCGACGACGTGGATCTCCTCTACGGGGCCGCGAGCGCGACGAACCGGGCCCAGGTCGCGTTCTGTTCGGTCGACCCGCGCCTGCTCCCGGTGGGTTACGTGCCCCTCGCCGACCTCGAGCGCGCGCCGCGCGCCGCCGCCGAGGCACTGGAACTCGGCTGCGCCGCGCTCCTCATCCCGTGGGCCTGCCCGAAGGCGCACGCCACGAGCCACGTCGCACTGGACGCGGTGTGGGCGCAGGCCGCGGAGGCCGGCGTGCCGATCCTGCTGCACGTCGGCAACGCGGACCGCGTGCTGCCGCCGGCCCACGCCAACAACGGCCTGCCCCGCGTGCCGGACTTTCATGGCGGCGAGGAGAACTTCCGCTCCATCTCCTACATGGCGATCCCCCACGGACCCATGCAAGCGCTCTCGCTCCTGATCCTCGACGGCGTCCTCGACCGGTTCGAGGCACTGAAGGTCGGGGTGATCGAACTGGGCGCGGTCTGGATGCCCGGCTTCATGCGCCAGCTCGACGCCGCGTTCGAAGCGTTCGCGCGCCACGAGGAGCGGCTGCAGGCGCTCCGCCTCAAGCCCAGCGAGTACGTGCGGCGCCAGGTCCGCGTCACGCCCTACCCCACCGAGCCCGCCGGCTGGATCATCGAGCAGGCGGGGCCCGAGGTCTGCATGTTCTCGTCGGACTATCCGCACGTAGAGGGCGGCCGCAACCCGATGGGCCGGTTCGAGAAGTCCACCGCTGCCGTGGGCGACGCGGATCGCGAGCGCTTCTTCCGGGGGAACTTCGAGGACCTGATGGGACCAGCGGTCGCCGCACTCTGAGCGCCCGGGATGGCATGCCATAGAATGCGGCGCCATCCCCCCGACACCCGAAGGAGTCCCCATGGAAATCCACGGTTTCTGCGACCCGCGTTTCGCGCGCGTACGCGAAGCCTTCGAGCGCAACTTCGCAGAGCACGGGGACATCGGCGCGACTTTCGCCGCCACGGTCGAGGGCGAGTTCGTCGTCGACCTGTGGGCCGGGCACGCCGACCTCGCCCGCACGCGACCGTGGGAGGAGGACACCATCGTCAACGTCTACTCGACGACCAAGACGATGTCGTTCCTCTGCGGACTGCTGCTCGCGGACCGCGGCCGGCTCGACTTCCACGCGAAGGTGACCGATTACTGGCCGGAGTACGGGCAGAACGGCAAGGAGAGCACGGAAGTCCGGCACTTCTTCAGCCACGCCGCGGGCGTGCCCGGATTCGATCCTTACCTGACGAGCCCGGAAGAGCTTTACGACTGGCAGGGCTGCATCGACAACCTTGCCGCCCAGGCGCCGTGGTGGGAGCCCGGTAGCCAGAGCGGCTACCACGCCATCACCCAGGGCTTCCTGATCGGGGAGCTCGTGCGTCGCATAGACGGCCGCACGCTCGGCACGTTCTTCCGGGAGGAAATCGCCGAGCCCTTGGGGGCCGACTTCCACATCGGCATGGGGGCCGAGCATTTCGGGCGCGTAGCAGAGATGATCCCGGACACTTCGCCGCTCGACCCGGCCTTCGGGGAACCGGACCCTGACTCGATCACCGGGCGGGTATTCGCGGGTGCTCCAGCCGATACGAACGCCGTCAACACGGACGGCTGGCGCCAGGCCGAGTTGCCGGCGGCTGGGGGCCACGGCAACGCGCGCGCGGTGGTGCGCGCCCAAACTCCCGTGGCCAACGGCGGGTCGGCGTTCGGCGTGGACCTGCTCTCCCCGGAAGGGTGCAGGGTCATCCAGGAGGAACAGACAGACGGGCCGGACGCCGTCCTCATGATGCCGGTGAAGTACGGCATGGGCTACGCGTTCCCCAACGAGATGATGCCCATGTCGCCCAACGAACGGGCCATGTTCTGGGGCGGCGCCGGCGGCTCCACGATCGTCGTCGACCAGGACGCGCATGTCTGCCTGTCCTACGTGATGAACCAGATGAGGAACGCGCTGATCGGGGACCAGCGGGGCGGCAGCCTGGGTCGAGCGTTCTACGAGGCGCTGTGAAGCGCGGAAGAGGAGCCACGCAATGAGCGGCAAACGACTGACGGGGAGGGTCGCCTGGGTCACGGGGTCGTCCCGCGGCATAGGCCGGGTGGTGGCCGCCCACTTGGCGAGCCTCGGGGCGCGCGTGGTGGTCCACGGTACGACGCCGACATCCACGCGACAGCTGAACGAGGCGGACTCGCTCGACGCGGTTGCCACGGAGATCGCCGATGCCCACGGGGTGGAGGTGCTGGCCGTGCACGGCGACCTGACGTCGGAGCAAGTGGTGGAGGATCTCCACGCCCAGATCGTCGCGCGCTTCGGCCAGGTCGACATCCTCATCAACAACGCGGGCGGCGACATTGGCGTGCGGGGCGTAACGGCGGAGAACGCCGGCAAGCCCCTCGTCAACGACGCGGTCGAGATCCCGATGGAGGACGTGCGCATCATCCTCGACCGGAACCTCATGACCTGCATCCTCGTCAGCCGCGCGGTCGTGCCGTCGATGATCGAGCGGGAACAGGGCCGGATCGTCACCATCGGCAGCATCGCGGGTCTCTCGGGACACCGCCGCGAAGTGATCTACGCGACGGCCAAGGCCGCCGCGCACGAGTACACGTGCTGCCTTGCCGCGCAGCTCCGGCCACACGGCGTGAACGCGAACGTACTGGCCCCCGGGGAGATCATCACGCCCCGCTTCATGGCCAGCCGGCCGACCCGCGAGGAGCGCATGGTCCGCGAGGGCCCCCTGACGCGCTACGGCTGGCCGGAAGAGGTGGCGAAGGCGGTCGAGTTCCTCGTGACGGAGGACGGCTCGTACATCACCGGCCAGGTGCTGCGGATAGACGGCGGCGCACAGATCTTCCCGAGCTGACGGCCGCTGCATGAAAGCAGGACGACTGGCCGGCAAGACCGCCTGGGTAACCGGGTCCTCCCGTGGCATCGGCCGCGTGGTCGCGGACCACCTCGCAAGCCTCGGGGCGCGCGTGGTGGTGCACGGCACGACACCCACCTCCACACGTCAACTGGACGAGGCCGAGTCCCTCGACTCCGTGGCCGCCGAGATCGCCGGCGCCCACGGTGTCGACGTGCTGGCGGTCCACGGCGACCTGACGGCGGAGTCGGTCGTCGAGGATCTCCACGCCCGCATCCGCGAGCGCTTCGGCCACGTCGACATCCTCATCAACAACGCCGGTGGCGACATCGGCGCCGGCGGCGTCACGAGCGAGAACGCCGGCAAGCCGGTCGTCAACGACGCCGTGCACATCCCCATGCAGGACGTCCGGTCCATCCTGGACCGCAACCTCATGACCTGCATCCTGGTCAGCCGGGCGGTCGTCCCGGCGATGATCTCACGGGAACGAGGCTGGATCGTCACCATTGGCAGCATCGCCGGGCTCTCGGGGCACCGGAACGCAGTCATCTATTCGACGTCCAAGGCAGCGGTGCACGAATACACGCGTTGCCTCGCGGCACAGCTACGCCCACACGGTGTTTACGCCAACGTCATCGCGCCCGGCGAGATCATCACCGCACGCTTCCTGGCGAGCCGGCCGACCCGCGACGAGCGCAAGGTCCGGGAGGGTCCTTTGACCCGCTACGGCTGGCCGGAAGAGGTCGCGAAGGCGGTGGAGTTCCTGGTCACGGAGGACGGTTCGTACATCACGGGACAGGTGCTGCGGATCGACGGGGGCGCGCAGATCTTCCCGAGCTGAGACTCCTCTCGCCGGCCGGCAACGGTTCGCAGCACCGATCGGCCACGGACCTTGCGCAACGCGTCCTTCATTGGGAAATCGCATTGGGAAATCGCCATGCAGTACACCAGAGTGGGCAACTCGGGCCTCGAAGTCTCCAGAATCTGCCTGGGGTGCATGAGCTTCGGTGAGTCCTCCCCGGGGGCGCACGACTGGAGCCTTGACGAAGCGGCCAGCCGCCCCATCATCGAACGTGCGCTCGATCTCGGCATCAACTTCTTCGACACGGCCAATGCCTATTCGCTGGGGTCGAGCGAGAAGATCGTCGGCCGCGCGCTGCGCGACATGGCCAACCGCGACGAGGTGGTGATCGCCACCAAGGTCTATTTCCCGATGCACAGCGGACGCAATGCGCGCGGGCTCTCCCGCAAGGCCATCATGACCGGGGTCGAGGCATCCCTGCGCCGGCTGGGCACCGACTACATCGATCTCTACCAGATTCACCGCTGGGACGGCCGAACCCCCATCGAGGAGACCCTCGGCGCCCTGCACGACACCGTCGCCTCCGGCAAGGTCCGCTACATCGGCGCCTCGTCCATGTGGGCGTGGCAACTCAGCAAGGCGCTCTACACCAGCGAGATGCGCGCGCTCTCCCGGTTCATCAGCATGCAGAACCAGTACAGCCTGCTGCAGCGCGAGGATGAGCGCGAAATGCACCCGCTCTGTGCCGATCAAGGCGTTGGAACGATCCCCTGGAGCCCGCTGGCCCGCGGTCTCCTGACCCGAGGCTGGGACGAGACGACGCGGCGGTCCGAAAGCGATCCCCTGATCGAAGTACGCTTCGACGAGCCGAGGGACCGACCCATCGTGGAGCGCGTCGGAGAGGTCGCGCGCGATAAGGGCGTCTCGCGGTCCAGCGTCGCGTTGGCCTGGGTGCTGGCCAATCTGGTGGTCGCGGCGCCGATCGTCGGCGTCACGAAAACGAGCCATCTCGAAGATGCGGTGGCAGCGCTCGAGGTCGAACTGACGGCCGAAGAGAAGCAACGGCTCGAAGAGGTGTACACGCCTCGCGACAATCGGTTCTGAGGCGCTCGGAGTGTGGCAACGGCACCCGCCACGGCGCCATCCGGACAGACATCGGGGCGTGGTGCGAGAAGCCGCCGCTTCGCGCGCCAGTCGATCACCAGAAGCGGGTTTCGCTCACCGCATCGAAGACCGCGTCCGCGGAAACCAGCGTCATGTCCTCCAGGGTAGTCTGCGCCAGCAGGATGCGGTCCCAGGGGTCGCCGTGCTCCCAGTCGAGCCTTGCCGCGTGGATCAGGTGCGCGGCGGTGATGGCAAGTTCGGGGAAGCCGGCTGCGCCGACGGACTCGGGAAGCGCCAGTGCGGCCGCGGACATGCGCCCTCGCGCGGCCTTGAAGACCAGTTCATACAGGCTGGCCGGGCTGTAGTAGACGTCGTTGGCGTCGTCGAGAATCGCCGACCGCACCCGCACCGACAGCCTCGGGTTGTCGGAGAGCGCCCAGAAGAGCGCATGGCTGTCCAGCAGGAGACGCACCTGGCCTGACTACTTCCGGTGAATGCCGAGCACATCCGTCGTGCCCCCCTCGAGCGCGGCCTGCTCGCGGGGCGATAGCGGGGCGTCAACGGCCGCCGAGAGCGCCTCCAGTTCCTCCGCGCCAATCATGCTCTTCAGGGTGCCGAGGCGGCGCGCCGGCGGGCGTGCCGCAGGCACCAGCCTGGCGACCGGCGTTCCCGCCCGGGAGATCAGTACCTGCTCCCCCCGCTCGACGCGGTCGATCATCTCGGCGAGCCGTGCGCGGAACTCGCTGACGGTCACCGCCGCCTGCCTGCCGGTTTGCATTCCATCAGCCATCTTTGCGGAGGAGATTTCGGCGTCTGCGCCGATGGCACACTACCCGAAGGTACAATGCTTGTACATGGCTTGTACATGGCCTGTACAAGCGGGCCGCTCACGTTCCGCGAACCCGGGAGGCAGCCCGGCCCGAAGGTACCGGGCACCGACTCACTCCGGCTCGACGCCAAGCGCCCGCAGACGTTCCTCAAGATGCCGAAGCCGGGAGGCGGCCTCCTGGTGCGTCGCGATGTCGACGCCGCGATCCAGGTCATGGAAGCGGACCAGTTCCTTCTCCGCGCGCAGCGTGAGGCCCAGAACCGCGCTCGGAATCTCCCTGCGCCCGTCCCGCACCCGTTCGGCAATGGGACGATAGCGGCCATCGTCCAGGGATAGTCCCTCCAGCGCAGGCTGGAAGAACTCGCCCCGGGGATCGAAACGCCAGTACTCCGTGACGCCAAGCCGCTCGTACA
>JAPPHP010000409.1:0-16681 GCA_028821035.1 Gammaproteobacteria bacterium
CGACACCGTGCGCATGCTCGAAGGCCGCATCGACCGCTTCGAGGCGCTCGTCGCGGATTGCATGAGATGAGGGTCATGGTCCTGCAGCACGTCGACGTCGAACATCCGGGCACGTTCCGGGACTTCTTTCGCGAGGACGGGGTGCGCTGGGACGTGGCGCATCTCGACTGCGGCGATCGGATACCAGACCTTGCTCCCTACGACTGCATGCTCGTCATGGGTGGGCCGCAGGACGTCTGGGAGGAGGACCGTTACCCGTGGCTGGCGCCGGAGAAGGCGGCCATCCGGGAGTTCGTATCGGAACTGCGCCGGCCGTTCCTGGGCATCTGCCTCGGCCATCAGCTTCTGGCGGCCGCGCTCGGAGGCGTCGTGGAACCGGGCACCCCCGAGGTAGGGATCATGACCGTCGAACGGACGCCGGAGGGGAGCTCCGACCCGCTGCTGCATGGCTTGCCGGATCCGGCCACGGTGCTGCAGTGGCACGGGGCGGAAGTGACGCGTCTACCGGAGGATGCCACGCTCCTGGCCAGCTCCCGCGCGTGTCCGATACAGGCATTCCGCGTGGGGTCCCTGGCGTACGGGCTGCAGTATCACGTCGAGATCGGGGCCGGGACGGTCGACGAGTGGGGCGCGATTCCGGCCTACGCGGAGTCGTTGCGCAGGGCGATGGGGGACGACGCGCTCGCGTGCCTGCGGCGCGACGTGGGGGAGCGGACGGCGGCGTTCCGCGAGGATGCGCGCAGGTTGTATGACAACCTGCGCGCCCTCGTCGGGTCGGTCAGAGCAGGCTGACCCTGATCGTCACCCCGGCCGTCCGCGGCGGGTTCACGAAGGTGTGCCAGCTGCCGCCCTGGAATACCGAGTCGAACACCAGGAAGTTGGTCGTCTTGTCGGTGAGGTTCCTTCCCCAGATGACCGCCTCGTAGCGTCCGTCGCTGCTGCGCACGCCGAACTGCGCGTTCAGCAGGTTCATGGCCGCGCGGACCTTCTCGGGGTCGAGGTCGGAACCGGTGTTGGCTTCGCCGATGTGCGACCAGTTGGCGTTCAGCAGGAAGCGCCAGTCCGTGTTCGGAATGTCACGCTCGACGAAGACCGACATGCTGCTCTGCCACAGCGGCGACTGCGTCACGCGCTTGCCCTCGAGGTGGGCGTTGGCCGCTACGAGGTTGTCGTCGTAGCGTGCGTCGGCATAGGTGAACCCGGCGGTCAGGAAGACGCCGCCGCCGAGCGCCAGCATGGACTCCATCTCGACGCCCTGGGAGACGACCTCCTTCACGTTGCCGACGGTGAAGCCGAGACCGGTGAAGGTGTTGAGCTGGAACTGGTCGAACTTCGTGTGGAAGAGGGCGGTGTTCACCGTCAACCGGCCGTCGAGGCCGCGGGCCTTCACGCCCAGTTCGAACGAATCCGACGTCTCGGGATCGAACCGGCTCTGGTCTACCGGGTTGCCGTTTTCGTCCCGGAAGCCCACCGCCTCCTGGTCGAGGTTGAAGCCGCCGGCCTTGTAACCGCGGCTGTAGCTCCCATACAGGTTGACCTCTTCGGTGATCGCCAGGGCGCCCTTCAGCGTGCCGGTGACCTCGCTCTCGTCCTCCTTGTTGTTGTAGCTCAGGTTGTCGCAGAGCGAGGCGATGGGGACGATCCCGCAGAACGGGTCGGAGACGGACTCTCCGAAAGGTGCGCCGTTGATGATGGCGCCCGCGTCCTTCTCCTCCGTCGAGTAACGCAACCCCAGCGTCACGTCGAAGCGCTCGGTGGCATGCCACACGTTGTGCGTGAAGGCGGACCAGCCTTCCGTGTCCGAAAAGAAGAGGGCGTCGTAGCCCTGGCCCGGAACGCCGCGCCCGGCTGGGTCGCCCATGACCACCGCGGCGAGCGGCGGGGCGCCGAACAGCGTGGCGAGATAGGTGCCCCCGTCGTTCGAGAACACGATGTACTCGTCGGATTCGAGTTCCTCCGTGTACATGTATGCCCCGACCAGCCAGGAGACGTTGTCCGTCTCGCCGTAGAGCTGGACCTCCTGGGAGATGTTCTCGAAGGACTCGTCCGTATCCTGGGGATGGAGGATGTCGGCGCTGGTGAAGTCGATGTCCTGGCCGCGGGCGACCTCGTAGTCGCGCCGCGCGGTGACGGAGCGGAACGAGACGCCGTTGTCCGCCTCCCACAGGACGTCCACGGACAGGCCCTGGTCCCGGACGATCTCGTAGGGCTCGTAGTTCACGCCGACCCGGACGCTGCTGTCGACCTCGAACGGGGTGATGTCGCCACCCAGGGCGGCCACGACGGGGCTCGTCGGCCCGGGAATCCAGAACGCCGCGGGGCAGCACGTTTCGTCGCGTTCGGTGCGGTCGCCGATGATGCGGACCTCGACGTCGTCGCTGGGTGTCCAGAGGAGCTGCAGGCGCACGTTGTGCCGGTCGCGGTCGTCGTAGGCGTCGCCCGTGTCGATGTTCTCGTAGAAGCCGTCGCGCTGGCGGTAGGCATAGGTGACCCGCGCCGCCAGGACGTCCTCGGAGAGGATGCCGTTGCCGACCACGGCCATCTCGCCCGAGTTGAAGTCGCCGGCGCCCAGCGTCAGGTCGAGCGTGTTCTCGAACTCGGGCTTGCGCGTGATGATGTTGACCGCCCCGGCGACGGTGTTCTTGCCGAACAGCGTGCCCTGGGGGCCGCGCAGGATCTCGACCCGGTCGATGTCGATCAGGTCATTGAAGGCGAGGCCGGCCCGTGACCGGTAGATGCCGTCGATGAACGTGCCGACCGCGGCTTCGAGACCGGGGTTGTTGCCCGTGGTGCCGACGCCCCGGATACGCAGCGTGCCTCCGTTGGAAGTGCTGTTGGAACCGTAGACGGCGATGGACGGCGCCACCTCCGCGAGTCCGTAGAGGTCTTCGACGCCCCGGGCGACGAGGTCCTCCCCGGCGAATGCCGATACGGCGATCGGCACGTCCTGGACGGACTCCTCGCGCTTTGTCGCGGTGACGATGACTTCCTCGATGATGTCTGCCCCGGCCTCCCCGGCGTCTTCACCGAATGCCGCCTGCGGCAGGGCGAAGGCGATCAGGCCGGCCAGGCCTGCTTTCACGTACTTCATGTGTTGCTCTCCATAAGCAATGTGGGGTGGCCGCGACCGGCGCGGTATCACCCCGTGTTCACCATGCGAACGATAGGACGATCGGGCCGCAAGCGCCACCCGAAATTACGCTGTTCCTCGTTGCGTATTGGGGCCCATGGCCGGCCCCTGCCGACATCCCGCGGGCGACCGCAAGGGCGTCCCTACAGCGACCAGAGCGCGTCCAGGTGCGCCGCGCTGCGCCGGGCCGTTGCGAGGATCCTGCGTGACGCTTCGTCGAGACTCTCCACGCCGCATGTTTCCGCGACGATGACCTGCTGCTCCGCGGTCGCCGTCTCGGGATCGAAGTCGCCGGCGCAGGTCATGCGGAAGTAGCCGTCGAGGTTCTGCCAGAGCACCGCGGCGTCGACGAGGTCCCGGGCGGTGTCGGCGCTGAGCAGGCCGCGCTCTCGCGCGGTCTCGAACGTCTCGGACAGCGTCGCGACTCCGGTCGCCGGGGCAGCCCCGGTGAGCTGCGGGAACTCCGCGGCGAGCTGGACATCCTCGAGCCCGCCCTCGAGGTGCGTCACGCGCCAGGGTTCGTCACGACTGCGCGCCTCGTGCCGCACTCCGGCGATGTCCGCGACGATCAGGCCGGCGTCATGGGACCGCGAGAGGACGGACTGCCGCAGGGCTTCGATGTCGTCTTCGAGGCCGCCCTGCGCAACGACCACGCGGGCGTCGGTCAGCATCCGGAGGTCGGCCGGCGGACTCGCGTCCGCGAAGTGACGTTGGAGGCCCTGCAAGGAGCATGCGCTCCGCCCCTGACCGCCGTTGAGGGCATATGCCGGCGTAGCCTCGTACAGGATGTCCTCCGGAGAGAGGTTGCGGATGAGCAGCAGGAGTCGCCGCAACAGCTGCTCGTGCCAGTCCTCCGGGGTCAGGCTCGTCGCTCCGGGCGATACCGGGTCGTGGTCGTACACGAACAGCAGTGGGAGCGCCGCGCCGGCGCCGAGTTCGCGCCGGCCGGCGGCGCCCAGCGCGACGAGCGCCACCCGCCCGTTCGGCATGTCCCCGTGCTCGGCCGCGAACTCCCGCGTGCCGGTGTGTACCAGCGCCTCGATGCACGTAAAGACGATGTCGGTCAGCGGCCGCGACGCATCGACGGCCGGCATCGCGCCGCGCGCCATGTGGGCGCCGAGCTGAAACGTGCGCTGTTCGGCCCAGGTCCTCGCCTCGCCCACGAGATCGTCGCTCGTGGGGGCCAGGGCGGCGACGGCGCCGAACTGGGTGCGCATTTCCGCGGCGTCGAATTCCCGCTGGTAGTAGACGCGCACGAGCCCCCGCCGGGCGACCCGCTCCTCCTCCGGGTCGAGGCCGAGATCCGCGGGGAGCTGCAGGTCGGTGAACTCCTGTGCGCGCAGGCTCTCCTGCACGTAGGGATAGCGCGTCATCCACGTCGAGAGCCGCGCGGCCCCTCCGAGCATGTCCCCGACGAGGTCCGTCACCCGGCGGGTGCGGCTGCCGATGTCGTGGAGCAGCAGCCAGAACGCCGGTACCACGAGCAGCGCCGCGACCGACGACACCAGGATGCCGAAAGCCAGCGAGATCGCCATCGGCACCAGTATCTGCGCCGCGGGGCTGTCGTTGAGCATGAGCGGCGTGAGGCCGGCGAACGTCGTCACCGTCGTGATCAGGATGGGACGGAAGCGCGAGAGCGCGGCGTTGACCAGCGCTTCGAGCATCGTGTCGCCGCCGGCGCGAAAACGGTTCACGCCGTGAATCAGCACGAGGGTCGCGTTGACGACGACGCCCGCGGCGGCGACGAAGCCGAACAGGGACGCGGCGGAGAGGCCGCGGACGAGCCCGAAGGGCTTGAGCAGCGCGTGCCCCCACACGGCGCCTACCAGGGCGAACGGCAGGACCGACATGATGATGAGCGGTTGGCTGTAGGAGCGCAGCGGCGTCGCGAGCAATGCGTAGATGCCGAGCAGGACGAACAGGAACAGCGGCCCGAGCGTGGCGGCGAGTTCCGTCTGCTCCTGGGCGCTCCTGAACCGGTAGGACACGCCCGGATAGGGCGCCACGGCGCGCTGCAGGAACCCGGCGTCCAGTTGGGCAAGCACGGCGGCGGCGGAGGTCACGGTGCGGTCGATCTCCGCGACCACCCAGGCGTAGCGGATGCCGTCGGTGCGTTCGATGGTGGAGATGCCGCGGCTGGTCTCCACCTCGGCCACCGTCGCGAATGGCACCTCGCCCCCGGCGGGCGTGCGTACGCGCAACGCGTACAGGGACTCCAGAGAGCGGCGCTCCTGTTCCGTGTAGCGCACCATGATGCGGATGTCTTCCGGGCCGCGCTGCACCCGTTGCGCTTCCTCGCCGTAGAAGGCCTGGCGGACCTGGCGTCCGAGGTCCGAGAGGGAGATGCCGAGGGCTTCGCCGGCGGGCGTTACCGACAGCTTCAGTTCCGTCTTGCCCGTGCTGAGCGAGTCGGCGATGTCGTAGACCCCCGGGAACTCGCCGAGCTCCGCGCGGATCGCCGCCGCCACGGCGCGCAGGTCGTCCCAGTCGTTGCCCGAGATGCGGATGTCGAGCTGGCTCGCTACCCTGGCCGTCACGAAGCTGAGTTCGACCGCGTCCGCGATGGGGCCGACGGCATCCCGCCACCTTGCGGCGACGGCGCCCGTGGTGAGAGCGCGCTGTTCGCTCGGCGTGAGCTGCACGGTGACCTCGCCGAGATGCGCCCCGGTGTCGTTCACCACGAACCCGACGCGCGAGCCGGCGGCGAAGTGACCGCCGATGCCTTCGAGGATGTGGAGCACCACCGGCTCGCCGTGCTCCTCCGCGAGTTCGCCCTGGAGCACGCGCGCGGAGTCGGCCAGCCGGCCCACCGCTCCTTCCATGGCCTTCGCGCTGGTGCCCATGGGCATCGTCAGCCGTGCGGTGACGCTGTCCCCGATACTGGGCGTGCGCAACGAGAACGGCAGGTGGCCGGCCGTCATCAGGCTCACGGCGGATGCGATCGCGCCGGCCGCGATGAGCACCGTCACGACGCGTTCGCGGAAGGCGAGGTTTGCGAGCCGGCGGAATGGGTGCTCGATGATCCACGTGAGACCCGACTCTAACAGGACCTGCACGCGGGCGAAGGCGGAGCCGAGCCGGCCGAGCGTTCCCGAATAGTGTGCGGCCAGCACCGCGCCGGCGCCGGCCGCCGCCAGCGCGGCGCCGGAGCGTGCGTCGGGGGCGACGGCGAATGCCGCGACCACGACCACGGCGAGGAACGTCAGCCCGAAGTCGCCGAGGGGTAGACGGCCGCTGCCATGGCCGAGGTGGGCTGGCAGCACCGCCTGGCACTCGATGAGCGAGAAGACCAGGCAGCAGATGACGGTGGCCGCCATGACGCCGTATGCCTGTCCGAGCGTGCCGGTGCCGAACAGCAGGGGCAGGAACGCGACCGCGGTCGTGATGACGCCGAAGGTCACCGGCACGAGCACATGTTGGGCGCCGGCGATGGCCCCGGCGAGCTGGCCCGCGCCGCGCCGCTGCTCCACGTAGGCGGCCTCTCCGACGACCACGGCGTCGTCGACGAGCATGCCGATCGCGAGGATGAAACCCATCACCGACAGGGAATTGATGGAAAGGCCGAACCAGTAGAGGAGAAAAATCGCGCCGAGGAACGCGATCGGGATGCCGCCGGCCACTCAGATCGCGAGGTGCGGCCGGAGGAACAGGGCCAGCAGGATCAGCACGAGCAGGAGACCCTGGACGCCGCTGTCGAGCAGTGCCCGCATCCGGAACGTCAGGACGACGGAGTCGTCCCGCCAGATGGTCAGCTCCACGCCTTCGGGGTACCGCCCGGACGCGCGCGCCACGTAGTCGCTGACCGTTGCGCTGACCTCCTGCACGTCCTGGTCGCCCACCCGGGACACCTGCACGAGTGCCGCCGGCTTCCCGTCGAACCGGAGGGCCTGCCCGGTGTCCTCGAAGCCGTCGACCACCCGGGCCACGTCGCGCACGAACACCCGTGTCCCGTCCGCGCGGGTGGTCACGACGAGGTTCTCGAGTTCGTGCCCCCAGTAGGCCTGTCCCGCCGTGCGCAGGAGGATCTCGCCCTGCTCGGTCTTGATGGAGCCCCCGGGGAGGTCGAGGGACCGCTCCCGCACGGCGCGCGCGACGTCGTCGAAGGTCAGGTTGTTGCGGGACAGGGAGGCCTCGGAGACCTCGACCGAGATCTCGTAGGGCCGTACGTTGATCAGGTCGGCATGCGTGACCGCCGGCAGGGCGAGGATGTCGTCCCGGACCCGGCGGCCGAGCTCCTTGAGCGTGCGTTCGTCGGTCGGGCCGGTGATCGCGACCTCGAGGACCACGTTGTTGCTCTCGGCCAGCGCGATGATGGGGCGCTCGGTCTCCTCGGGGAAGGTGTCGATGGCGTTGATCTGGTTCTCGACTTCGCCGAGTGTCTGTTGCCGGTCCGCGTCGAGGAACATCTCGATGTACACGGTGCACTTCCCCTCGACCGAGAGGGATCGGATCTCCTTGATTCCGGTGATGCCGGGCAGCCGCTCCTCGATGCGCGCGCAGACGCCCGTCTCCACTTCTTCGGGGGCTGCGCCCAGGTAAGGCACGGTCACGACGATCAGGGGGACATCGAAGTCCGGGTACGGCTTGATGGGTATGCGCCCGAGCGATGCCAGACCCGCGAAAACCGCGAAACCCATCACGAGGTTGGCCGCCACGTGGTTCGTGGCGAACCAGGCGATCATGCCTTTCATGGGCCCGGGAGTGCCCCCTGGCACGCGCGGCGCGCGCGGGTCATCCCGCGGGCACCGGGGCGGGGTCCAGCGGCCGGACCCGCTGCCCTTCGGTCGCGTTGTCGAGGGCCGAGAGGCAGATCGTCTCTCCCGCTTCGACGGGTCCCCGCAGGTAGTGCAGGTCGCCGGTCGTACGCAGGATCTCGACGTCGCGGAAGGACAGCCGGTTGTCCGGCTGGACCACGTACACGCGGTTGTCGCGCTGCAGCGCCGAACGCGGCAGGACCAGGACGTCGTCCAGGGTCTCGCCGTGGATTTCCGCCTCCACGAACAGGCCGACCGTGAGCGGTGGCAGGTCGCCTAGCGGATCGTAGGGCCGTGGGACCTGCGCGATGAGGTTGACCATGCGCGTGTGCGGATCCAGCTCGCCTTCCGTGCGCACGATGCGCGCCTCCCAGGCATGTTCCGCCCCGGCGAAGCGTGCCCGGAGGACGACTCTTGGCTGTTGGGACACCCCGGCGCCGGTGCGCGCCAGCGACAGCGGGAGGAAGGCCATGTCCTCGTCGCGCACGGGGAGGCGGACTTCCGCGAAGTCGACGGAATAGAGGGTCGCGATCGACTCGCCGCGGTTGATGAACTGGCCCGCGTCGACCCGCTCGGCGCGTACCCGGCCGTCGTAGGGAGCCGTCATGCGGGTACGTTCCAGGTCCCGTTCGGCCCGCGCGAGCCGGGCCGTGGCCTCGCGCAGGGCGGCCCGGGCGATCGTCAGCCGATTCAGGGCGTTGTCGTGCAGGGACTCGCTGATCGACTGGGTCTCGCGCAACTCCTCGGCGCGGTGGTACGCCTTCTCGGCGTTGGCGAGTTCGCTCTCGGCGGACGCCACTTGGGCCCTGGATCGCTCGAGTGCGACCTCGTAGTCGACGCGCTCGATCTCCACGAGGACGTCGCCCTTGCCGAAGAAACGCCGGAAACCATCGAGTCGGCCACGGATATGACGCGCCCGGCAACCTCGGAAACGAGATTGCTCTCCGTCTTCGGGAGGACGGCGCCGTGCGCCGCCACGGTCATCCGCACGGGTCGCGGGTCCGCCTCCAGCGTACGGACGGCCGGAACGTCTGGAGCCGCGGGCTGGACGTCGAGGTCGGGAGCCGTGACGAAGATGATCGCGGAAAGGGCCAGGCCTCCCGCTCCCGCGAGAACGGCTGCGAGATAACGGCGCGTCATGCCGTGACAGTAGGCATCTTTGGGGATGCGTTCAAGCGTGCGTCACCGCGGGGGGAGCGGGCGTACGGTCACGCGGTCCGGGAGCACGATGAGGGGAGGACCGTCGTCGACCGGCGTGCCGCCCGGCAACACGACGCAGTGCCCAGGTGCGGTGGCGTCGGTTTCGCCGGTCGGGGGTGCGAATGTCGGAGCGAGTCCGGGCAACGCGTACGGCTCGGCGCGGGAAGCGTCGACGCGGTACCCCATGTCGGCCAGCGCCTGGAGGGTGATGGCGCTCAAGGGCTCGATCTGGCCGGGCGCAACCCTTGGGCTCAGCAGTTCGGCGCCGAAGACCGACTCCCGCCAGTGCCCGTCGCGACTGCCGGGCCCGCCGGTGTTCTCCGCCGGGACCGGACGTCCCGCATAGGCCGTCCCGCCGGCCTCGTCGAACGCGGCCAACGCGAGGGCGCCGGTGAAGTGCGTGTCACGGTCTTCGTCGACTGGATCGCCCGCCGCGTCCCGGGACGGGTACCGGACCAGGCTGTGGCGGTACCAGAGCGTGCCGAAGCCAAGGGCGTGCGCCAGTTCGTGCATGGCGACACGCTCATTCTCGGCGGTCGACAGTGCGTCCAGGTCGTCGGTGTCGAACGTCATCGCCGACAGGATGGGCAACCCGGAGGCCAACCGGAACACGCACGTTCGGGCGGTCGCGAGGGTGCCGCCGGCGCCGTCGATGGGCGCGAGGCGTACGAAGACGCGGAGGTCGTCGATGGTGTCGGTGACCCGCTCCTGGCCCTCTACGCAGGTGTCGGCCGCGAAAGGCTGCGTGGAGAAGTCGAGGTCGGGGAGGCTCGTGCGCAGGATCTGGCGCCATTCGTCCGCGGCCGCCCGAATCGCCCCGTGGTGCGTGGAGGGGGCGGAGTCGACGAACACGAGGTCCAGGTCGAAGGCGACGGGTCCCGGCGCGGTGACTTCGGCCACCCGCGACCAGACACCCGTCGGTCTGGCGACGACGCAGAGATAGCCGGCACGGCGATATACGACCTCGTAGTCATTCCCGGGCTCCAGGACGCCGGCGACGTCGATTTCGGCGGCCACCCGGAAGCTGCCCCCGGTGGCGTTGGGATTATGTGTATCGATACACCCTCTCCTCCATCCGCCTCTGGGCGTCTTCTGGCGGAGCGCGAACTCGTACGCGTGCCGTTCGTCGGGGCCGAACGCGTCGTTGAAGATCAGGGTCAGGGTGTCGCCGGTGTCGTCGACGGTCACCTCGGGATCGGGAACGTCAGGTTCGCGCACATCGATGTCGAACGTCCCCACGACAGCGTCGTCCTGGGGGTCCGATGCGATCACGGCGATGGTGGCCCGGCCGACCCGGCGTGGACGCACGGCCACGACCGCGCCGTCGAAAGAGGCGCGGGCGATGGACGGGTTCGCCGAGGAGGCTTCGAAGTACAGGACGTCGTCTTGCGGATCCCGGAACGCACCCTGCGCGCGGAACGTCTCCACCCGTCCGCCGGCGGTGGCCGTGGCGCCGGCCGGGAGAAACACCGGGGACACTTGGGGCAACTCGTCGAGGGCCGTCGTGCTGCCGCCCTCGGTACCCCGGCGGGTGGTACGCCCGGTGCCGTGCGGCGACCACGGACCGATGCCTTCCGCGTTCCGGCCCCGCACGCGGAACGTGTAGCGGGTGTCACGGTCGAGCTGCTCGATTTCGGTGGTGGTTCCCGGGCCCTGGTGCCCGGCGTCCGCGAAGGCCTGACCGGCGCCGCGGTACTCGAGGTCGTAGTCCTCGATCGGCGGCCCGGTGTTCTCGGGAGCGTCCCAGCGCAGCGTCATCCGGGTAGGGCTCGCGACTTCGGTGCGCGGAGCATCCGGCACGCCGGGCGGCTCGTCGACGTCCGTGACGGTGACGGTCGCGGCAAGGCTGGCCATGCCGCCCATCGGGTCGGATGCGGTGACCGTGAACGCGTACCGCGGCGTTGCCTCGTGGTCGTAGACGACTCCCTCGCGGGTGCGTAGCTGCCCGGAGTCCGCGTCGATCCCGAATGCGGCGGCGTCCGGCCCGTCCAGGGCATACTGCAGCGCCCCGGCGCCGGTCGCGACGAAGGGGGCTCCGATGGCCTGATCGCCGGGCGTGTTCTCCGCGACCTGACGCGTGGCGCTCTCGCCTTCCTCGAACCGGACCGTCGCGCGGACGGTGGTCCCCGTCGAGGTCGCCGACCAGTCGCCGAAACCGAGTTCCGTCACCGCCCGGACCCTGACCTCGTAGGTCGTGGTTTCGGCGAGACCGTCGAGGACGACCTGCGTGGCCGGGCCATCGCCCGTACGGGTGAGAAAGTCGCCGCTGCCCTGCACGCGGTACTGCACGTCGTAGTGGAGGATGTCGAACGCGAGGGTCTCCGGAGCCTGCCAGGTGACGGTCAGGCTGCCGGCGGGAACGGCGTCCACCGCGACCTCGGTCGGCCCGCCGGGCGGCTGGCGCCACCAGCGTACGCGTGACAGCCAACGCAGTATCTCGGTCGGTGTTTCCTCCTGGGCGTGGGCCGGGCCGAGGGACTGGCCGACCGGTCCCAGTCCGGACGGCGTCGGGATCCACGCGACGAGGACGATGGCGGCGGCGACGGCGAACCTTCGCAGGTCGATGTAGGGGCGGCCCTTGTGGCCGCCCGTGTTCGCCTCATGCATGAATTCGAGACGGGACGGGACGAGCCCGTCCGTTACAGGTCCGGGATCGCCACCCGCACGACGTCCTCGAGCCGGTCGACGAGGGTGATCTCCATCTCGTCGCGCACCGGCTCCGGCAGCTTGTCGAGTTCGGGCTCGTTCTCGCGCGGCAGGATGACATGCCGGAAGCCCGTGCGATGGGCGGCCAGGATCTTCTCCCGCACGCCGCCCACCGGCAGGACCAGGCCCGTCAGGGTCAGCTCACCGGTCATCGCGATGTCGTCGCGCACGTGTTTCTTGCTGTACGCGGACGCCAGCGCGGTCGCCATCGTGATGCCGGCGGAAGGCCCGTCCTTGGGGACCGCCCCGGCCGGGACGTGTACGTGGACGCCGCACTCCTCGATCGACTTCCGGTCGATGTGCAGGTCCTCGGCGGCGGACCAGATGTAGGAACGCGCCGCCTTGACGGACTCCTGCATGACCTGGCCGAGGTGCCCCGTGATCGTCACCTTCTCGTCCTTGTGGGTGAGCGTCGCCTCGACGTACAGGACATCGCCACCGGCCTCGGTCCACGCGAGCCCCGGGGCGACGCCGGCGCTGAGGTTCTCCCGGCCCTTGTCCGACTTGAACTTCTCGGGGCCGAGCAGTTCGCGCAGTTCTTCGGACGCGATGCTTGCCCCGAGGGCTTCTTCCTGCAGCAACTGGCGCGCGCGCTTGCGGGCGACGCGCGACAGGCTGCGCTCGAGTTCGCGCACGCCGGCCTCGCGGGTGTACCGGCGGATGATCTTCCGCAGGGCTTCGTCGTCGAAGTGGAATTTCTCCTCCGCGAGCCCGGCGTTCTCCCGCTGCCGCGGGATGAGGTAGCGTCGTGCGATCTCGGTCTTCTCGAGGTCGCTGTAGCCGGTCAGCTCGAGAACCTCCATGCGGTCGAGCAGGGGCCGCGGAATGCCCTCGAGAGTGTTGGCGGTGGTGATGAACAGGACCTTCGACAGGTCGAAGGCCAGGTTCAGGTAGTTGTCGCGGAATTCCTTGTTCTGGGCCGGATCGAGGATCTCCATCAGCGCGGCCGCCGGGTCGCCCCGGAAGTCGCGGCCGAGCTTGTCGATTTCGTCCAGCATGAGGACCGGGTTGCGCACGCCGGCGCGGCGCACGGCCTGCAGGATGCGTCCCGGCATGGCGCCGATGTAGGTGCGGCGGTGGCCGCGCAGTTCCGCCTCGTCGTGCAGACCGCCGAGGCTCATGCGCTCGAACTTGCGGCTCATCGCCCGGGCGATGGACTGCCCGAGGGACGTCTTGCCTACCCCCGGCGGGCCGACGAAGCACAGGATCGAGGCCTTCGCTTCCGGGTTGAGCTGCAGCACGGCCAGGGACTCGAGGATCCGCTCCTTGACGTCCTCGAGGCCGTAGTGGTCCTCGTCGAGCACCTTCTGCGCATGCGCGAGATCGAGGGTGTCCTCGGTGACGACGTTCCAGGGCAGCTCCGCCACGAGTTCCAGGTAGCTGCGCGCCACCTGGTAGTCGGCGGCGTTGGGGGACATGCGGCCGAGGCGCTTGAGTTCGCGCTCGACTTCCTTCTGGGCCGCTTCCGGGAGGTTGGCCTGGCGCAGGTTCTCCTTGATCTCGGAGAGTTCCTCGTCGCCGTCCTCCTCGCCGAGCGCCTGCTCGATGGCCCGCTTCTGCTGCCGCAGCAACTGTTCGCGTTGCTGCTTGTCGATGTCCTCGCGGGTCTGGGAGGCGATCTCCTGGCGCAACTGCATGACCGACGCCTGGTGCGACAGCTTGGCGAGCATCGTCTCGAGCAGTTCGCGGGTCACCTCGATGGACAGGATCTCCTGCTGCGCCTCGAGTTCGATGCTCTGCTGGGCGAAGCTCGCGATCCGGTACATCTGCGTGACGGCGTTGTCGTTCGAGCCCATGAACTGGGCGAAGAGCTGGTCCCCGTTGTCGCTGTCGATCAGGTTCGCGATGCGGCGCGCCACCTCCAGGGTCTCCGAGAGGAGGGCGTCCACTCGGGCCTGGTCGTCCCCGCCGACGTCCATCGACAGCGCGGCCATTTCCTCGTAGCCGACGGCCAGGTACTCGTCGTTCGAGATGACCGGTCCGAGCCGCACCCGGGTGACGCCCTGCACGACCACGACGGCGCCGGCGTCGCCCTGCTCGACGCGCGTCACCCGGCAGATCGTGCCGACCTCGTGGAGGTCGTCGATGTCCGGTTCGTCCGTCTCGGGCTGCCGTTGCAGCACGGTGATCAGGCGGCGGTCCGACTCGACGGCGGTTTTCAGGGCCGCGAGCGACGCGTGCCGGCCGACCTTGATGGAAACGAACAGTTCCGGAAAGACCAGCGTGTCGCGCAGCGGAAGGACGGGCAACTCTTTCAACGTCGTCACCGAAAAGTCAGGTCAGGGTAATTTGGGTGCTGATCCCCCGGATTTCAACGGCTTTCGCACCGCCGGGAGGGTCTTACGCCAGTCCCTGCACGCGCGCCGCTTCCTGCCGCACGCGTTCCGGCCCCCCCAGGATCTGCCGGTTGAAGCCCATCCGCTTGAACCAGTAGTGCAGGCCGAGCAGGTCGGTGAAACCCATCCCGCCGTGCACGATCGTCGCGGTCTTGCCCACGAACTGGCCGACCTCGGCCAGGTGCGCCTTGGCGTGGCAGGCCATGAGCCGCGCCTCGTCCGGGACCTCGTCGAGGGCGTGCGCCGCGTACCAGACGAGGGCCCGGCTGGGCTCGATCTCCGCGGCCATCTCGGCGCACAGGTGCTTGACCGCCTGGAACGAGGCGATGACCCGGTTGAACTGCTCGCGCTGTTTCGCGTAGGCCACCGCCTGGTCGAGCATCTCCTGCGCGGCCCCGAGGGTATCGGCCGCGACGACGACGCGCCCGAGGTCGATGACCTGCAGGGCCACGTCGGGGTCGCTTGAGTGCAGCGCCTCCGCCGGCGCGTCGGTGAAGGTGATCTCGGCGATGCGCCGCGTCCGGTCGACCTGGGGGAGGAACGTGCTTTCCACGCCCTCGGCGTCCGCACGCACCAGGTGGAAGCGGCGCGCGCGGTCCGCCACCAGGAAAGCGTCGGCGTCCGGGTCCAGGACAAAGAGCGCCGTGCCGCCTAGCGTCCCGTCCGCGCGGGCCGCAACGCCCGCGTCCTGCCGCGCGCCGGCGAGTTCGGACACCGCGGCGCCGATGCGCAGGCTGCCGTCGGCGATGCGGGGCAGGTACTCGCCCCGCTGCGCCTCGTCGCCGGCCAGGCGCAGCGCCGCCACAGCGAGCACGGCCGTCGATAGAAAGGGCGCCGGCGTCGCGTGGGCGCCGAGGGCTTCCGCCACCACGGCCGCGTCGAGCGCCGAGAGCCCGATGCCGCCGTACGCTTCCGGCACGAGTACCGCCGGCACGCCGAGTTCCGTCAGGCCGGCCCAGATATCGTCGCCACGGTCGTCCGGGTCGTCGGCGAACCGGCGCACCCGGTCGAGGTCCGCGTTGTCGTCGAGGAAGCGGTCGACGCTCTCGCGCAGGAGGCCCTGTTCTTCCGACAGTCCGAATTCCATCGCTCAGTGCTCCGCCGGGATGACGGCCTTCGGCTCCCTCGGCATGCCGAGGCCGCGCTCGCTGATGATGTTCTTCTGGATCTGCGACGTGCCGCCGCCGATGATGAGGCCGAGGAAGTACATGTAGTGGTTCTGCCAGCTGCCCTGGTCGCGCAGGTGCGGGCCCTTGCCGTACATCAGCCCGAACTCGCCCATGACGTCGATGCCGAGGCCCTCGAGGTCGTGCCGCAGCTCCGTCGCCTGCAGCTTGGTGATCATCCTGGCGAGCCCGGTATCCGTGCTGCCGTCGTTTAGGCGCGAGCTCAGCACGCGGAGGTCGTTGAACCGCATGGCGGTCACCCGCGCCTGGATCTTTATCAGCCGGTCCCGGAAGGCGGGGTTGTCGATCGCGCGCTGGCCGTCCACGGTTTCGGTCTTCATCAGTTCGACCAAGCGGTTGAGCCGCGTCAGGGCGGCGTTGGGGTCGCCCAGGGTGTCCCGTTCATGCCCGAGGATGGCGTTGGCGACGTACCAGCCTTCTCCGCGGCTGCCGACGATCTGCTCTTTCGGGACCCGCACGTCGGTGAAGAACACCTCGTTGAAGTTGCCGGCCATGGTCATGTCGACCAGGGGCCGGATCTCGATGCCCGGGGTGTCCATGCGGAACAGGAGGAAGCTGATGCCCTGATGTTTGGGGGCGTCCGGCTCGGTACGGACGAGGCAGAAGATCCAGTCGGCGAGGTGCGCGGTCGAGGTCCAGATCTTCGAGCCGTTGACGACCCACTCGTCCCCGTCGAGCACCGCGGAGGTGCGCAGGCTCGCGAGGTCCGAACCGGCGTTCGGTTCCGAGTAGCCCTGGCACCAGACCATCTCGCCCGCGAGCGTGGGCGGAATGAACTGGCGTTTCTGCTCTTCGGTGCCGAGTTCGAGCAGGGTCGGGACCAGCATCGAGATGCCCTGGCTGCCGAGGCCGCCCGGCACCTGGGCGACCGCGAACTCCTCCCCGATGATGCGCGCCTTCAGGATGTCCGGCTCGCCGCCGTGGCCGCCGTACTCCGCGGGGATGGTGCGCGCCGCGTAGCCGTGCTGGATGAGCAGCTTCTGCCAGTTCCTCACGGCCTCGGAACGGATGCCCTGGCCCTTCGGCGCCTGGTCGCGGTGGTTCTCGATGAAGTCGCGGACTTCCTCGCGAAACGCGTCGTACTGCGGGCCATAGGACAGGTCCATGGCGTGCCTTCCCTCGGGTTGAAAGGCGTGAGAGTCTACCAGTCCGCATGAACAACTACGCCGCGAAGCTCCAGAACATGGCCGTCCTGCAGGACCGCCATAACCACGAGGTCCATCCAGAGTGGCGCGCCCAGGGCTATGCGTACTACCGGGCCGTGTGGATCGAGTGCGCGGAACTGCTCGACCACTTCGGCTGGAAGTGGTGGAAGCGGCAGGACGCCAACCTCGAGCAGGTGCGCCTCGAAGTGGTCGACATCTGGCA
>JAPPHP010000409.1:16781-21282 GCA_028821035.1 Gammaproteobacteria bacterium
GCGCGGATCACGGCCTGCCGGACATGACGGTCCCGGAAGCCGCCGAGCGCGGCGCGCGGACGTTCGTCATCGGCACGGTGGGGCCGGGCGGGATCCTGCCCGAGGCCTGGGTGCCGACCCTGGTCGAGGCGGTCGAGGCCGGGATGGATGTCGCGAGCGGCCTGCACACGCGGCTCGGGAGCTTCGATGTCCTGGCGGATGCCGCCCGGCGGCACGGGCGGCGCCTCATCGACGTGCGCGTGCCGCGGCGCGACTTCCCGACCGGTTCCGGAAGTCCGCGCTCCGGCAAGCGCCTGCTGACCGTGGGGACGGATTGCGCGGTAGGCAAGAAGTACACGGCGCTGGCCCTCGAGCGCGCGCTCCGTGCGCGCGGCGTCGACGCGGACTTCCGCGCGACGGGCCAGACCGGGATCCTGATCGCGGGAGAGGGCGTGGCGGTCGACGCCGTCCCCGCGGATTTCGTGTCCGGCGCGGTGGAAGTGCTGACACCGGCCGCCGCGGACGACCACTGGGACGTCGTGGAAGGGCAGGGGTCGCTGTTCCATCCCTCGTTCGCCGGCGTGTCCCTCGGCCTGCTGCACGGGGCTCAGCCGGACGTCTTCGTCGTCTGTCACGAACCGACGCGGCGCACGATGCGCAACGTCCCGGCGCCCATGCCGTCGGTGGCGGCGGTGATCGAGACGACCATCGAACTGGGCCGGCTGACGAATCCCGACATCCGTTGCGCAGGCGTCGCCCTGAATACCGCCGCGCTCGTGGAGTCGGAGGCGCGCCGGACGCTGGAACGCTGCGCGGCGGAGCTGGACCTCCCCGTCACCGACCCGGTGCGCTTCGGCGTCGACGCGATCGTCGACCGATTGCTCGCGGACTGAGGAGCGGAGCGTCCATGGACATCGTGCTCGAGTCGCAAGCGGAATCCTGGGACCTGGCCGCGCCTTTTTCGATCTCGCGCGGGACGAAGTCGCGGGCGGACGTGGTGGTGGTGACCGCGCGGGACGGGGAGTTCGAGGGACGCGGCGAAGGCGTGCCGTACGCCCGCTACGGGGAGTCCGTGTCGGGCGCGTTGCAGGCGATCGCAGCCTTCCGCGCGAACTGTCGCGACTGCTCGCGTGATGCGGTGCAGCGCGCCATGCCGCCGGGCGCGGCGCGCAACGCGGTCGACTGCGCGTTGTGGGACCTCGAGGCCCGGCGCCGCGGCGTGCCTGCTTGGAAACTGGCGGGCCTGCCCGCGCCGGTCGCCTTGGAAACCGCCTATACCATCGTGCTGGACGATGTCGCCGCCATGGCCGCCGCGGCGCGCGGTCACGCGTCCCGGCCGCTCCTCAAGCTGAAGCTCGGCGGGGCGCCGGCGGAGGATGTCGAGCGCCTGCGCGTCGTGCGCGATGCGGCGCCCGGCGCCCGCCTGATCGTCGATGCGAACGAGGGCTGGAGCATGGCGGGGCTGGAGCGGGTCCTGCCGGTCGCGGCAGAAGCGGGCGTGGAACTCATCGAGCAGCCGTTGCCCGCGGACGGGGACGACGCGCTGGCCGGATTCCCGTCGCCGGTCCCGCTCGGCGCGGACGAGAGCGTGCGCGCCGCACCGGATCTCGCCGAACTCGCCGGGAAGTACCAGGTGCTCAACATCAAACTCGACAAGACCGGCGGGCTCACGGCCGCCCTCGGCCTCGTGCGGAACGCGCGCGCGATGGGCTTCGATGTCATGATCGGCTGCATGGTGGCGACATCATTGAGCATGGCCCCGGCGCTCCTGCTGGCGCGGGACGCGGCGTTCGTCGACCTCGACGGGCCGCTCCTGCTGGCGGCGGACCGGCCCGACGGGCTGCGCTACGAGGACGGCCGGGTCGCGTTTCCGCCGCACGGCGGCTGGGGGCAGCCGTGAGCGGCGTGCAGCGGTGGGTGTGGCGCGACGGCGAGTTCGTGCGCTGGGAGGACGCCACCGTGCACATCCTCGCCCAGAGCCTGCAGCGCGGGTCCCTCGCGTTCGACTACATGAGCGTGCACGAAGCCCGCCGCGGGACCGCGGTGTTCCGCCTTGCCGACCACGTCGACCGGCTGTTCCGGACGTGCGACCTGATGGGCCTGCCCATCGCGTACACGCGCGAGGAACTCATCGAGGGCTGCGCCGCGGCCGTGCGCCGCAACCCGGGCTCGAAGTCGCTCAAGATCAGCGCACTCATCCCCTCCATCGAGGCGGAACTCGTCCCGCAGGACCCCCGCGTGGGGGTCTTCATCTGCGCGTACGATGTCGTCGCGGACGTGATCGAGCAGCACGGCGGAACCCCGCGGTGGGGGAACGCGCTGTCGCTCAAGGTCGAGCGGGACATCACCAACCGCCGCCCGGACATCATCCCGCCGCAGGTCAAGATCGCGGCGAACTACACCTCGGCGATGTTCGCGAAGTGGCGCGCCCGCCAGGAAGGCTACGACGAGATCGTCCTGCTCGACACCGATGGCTACGTCGCGGAGGCGCCGACCTCCAACATCTTCGTGGTCGGGCCGGAAGGGCTGGTCACGCCGCCCGAGCAGAAAGTTCTCCACGGCATCACGCGGGCGTCGATCCTCGAGCTTGCCGGAGCGCTCGGCGTCGGGAGCACGGTGCGCGACCTGACGGTGGACGACCTGCACGCCGCGGCAGAGGTCTTTCTGACCGCGACTTCCGTGGGGGTCTGGCCGGTGGTGCGCATCGACGGGCACGAGGTGGGCGACGGCGCCCCGGGGGCGGTTACAGAAGGGCTCCGGGCGGCGTTCGCACGTATCCGGCGCGGAGAGGACGCCAAGTTCGAGCACTGGTTGTACTACGTGTGACCGACCCGGCCGGCTGGGACCGCGCTTGACGGCGACTCGCAAAGAGGATAGTTTCCGGTAACGACTCCGGTAACGAGAGCGGAAACGAGAGTGCCCATGGCGGAGGACTTGCCGCGAGGTGGTTCGGGAACGCGCGTCGCCCGGCATCGAATCAGACGGTCGGCGAGCGGGCTCCGACGGGTGGAGGTCACGGTGCCGGTCGCGGATGCGGCGCTGGTCCGGACGGTGGCTGCGACGCTCCGCCACGGTGGCGACGAAGCGCGGGAACTCCGGGATGCGCTCGCGCCGGTAGCGGCGCAAGCGCGTTCCGGGCAGGAACTGGTCGCGTTCCTGCGCGCGTCCCCGCTGGTCGGGGAGGACCTGTTCTTCGAGCGGGATCGTTCCGTTGGCCGCGCGGCGGACATCGAGGGCCTGGAGATTCCGGATCTGGAGATGCCAGACCTGGAGACTCCGGATCTGGAGACTCCGGATCTGGAGACTCCGGAGTAGTGGCGTTCCTCGTCGACACCAACGTCGTCAGCGAGACCTTCAAGCCGCGCCCCGCCGCGGCGGTGGTCGGCTGGATAGGCGACCAGTCCGTTGCCGATCTCTTCCTTTCGTCGATCAGCCTCGGCGAACTCGTGCGGGGTGGACGCCGCCTTGCGGACCAGTTGCGCAGAACGCGCATCGAACGCTGGGTCCGCCAGGATCTCGCCGCGCAGTTCGAGGGGCGGGTGCTGCCGTTCGACGCCGGGGCGGCGATCATCTGGGGCGAGATCATGGGGGACGGGGACCGCACGGGACGCCCGAAGTCGATGGCGGATGCGCAGATCGCGGCCGTCGCGCGGCGGTACGGGCTGACGCTCGCAACGCGCAACATCGACGACTTCACCGGGATGTCGGTGCCGCTCGTTGACCCTTGGGCTCCGCGCTGAGACCGCAGCCGCTCCGGCCCGGTCGCGGACCGGGCGTATGATCTGCAGTCGCGGACAACGGGGGAGATCACGATGAGGAAGATCCTGGCGACGAGCGCACTCCTGGTGCTGCTCTCCGGCTGTACGCCCGCGGAGGCGCCGCCGGAAGCCGCGGATGCGCTGCCCGCGCCCGATCCGGACGTCGTGCTGACGACAGCGGGACCGATACGCGGCGAGACGGTGGAGGGCGTACGGATTTTTCGCGGCGTCCCCTACGCGGCCCCGCCAGTGGGTGACCTGCGCTGGCGGGCTCCGGAGCCTCCCGCTGCGTGGGAGGAAACCCGCGACGCCCTGAGCTTCGGCACACCGTGTTGGCAGCCGATCCTGGAGGGCTTCTACAGCCGCGGCCCCATCGAGCGGGACGAGGACTGCCTCTATCTCAATGTCTGGACGCGTGCCGTCGCGGGTGACGATGCGCCGGTCATGGTCTGGATCCACGGTGGGGGACTCCGGATCGGCCACGGCCACCTGCCGATGTACGACGGGGCCGCGCTGACGGACCAGGGCGTCGTACTCGTCAGCATCAACTACCGGCTCGGTCCGATGGGGTTCCTCGCGCACCCGGAACTGTCCGCCGAGTCGCCCCACGGCGTCTCCGGCAACTATGGCATCCTGGACCAGGTCGCGGCCCTGGGCTGGGTGCGCGACAACATCACGGCCTTTGGCGGCAACCCGGGCAACGTCACCGTCTTCGGCGAGTCCGCGGGTTCCTGGAGCGTCTGCTACCTGTACGCGTCGCCGCT
>JAPPHP010000098.1 GCA_028821035.1 Gammaproteobacteria bacterium
GCTGCGGTGCTGTCATTCCAGGCCTGCTTGCATCTTTCGTAGTAGGATTGCGCGTACACTGAGGCCGAGGCCAGCCCAAGGCAGCCAAGAAGGGCAACCATGAGAAGACGGCGGTTCCGGGGCGTTGGTTTCATCATGATGCTCGCATCCATGTTTCTTCCTCGTTTATCGGCTTACCTGTGTGCCGGTTGTGCCCGATGATTCAACGACTGCCAAGCTGCTTGACTGATAGAGCGCGCTTCCCGGATCCGAGGTCGCGAACGCGCGTTCGCGTCATGCCAAGCTCCGGGGGTCGGGACTCCAGCCTAGGAGCCTGTCCATCCTCGCGGCCTAAGCCAGACATCGGTCCTGCTGTTGCCATAGGCATGCCCCTCGTAACAGAAGGGAAACACTTCCTTCATTTGCGACTCATGGCCGCGGAACCAGCCTTGTGCGTTGTGCTGACAGTTGTTTGTGCCCCACCCCCACCCGACACAGAACGTACCGCCCCAATCGCCATTCTGGCATTTCGGGCATTTCACATAGACTTCACAAGTTAGCTGTCCCGTACTGTCGTATCCGTCTTCCTTGGTCCAGTGCCAAGCGCAGCCGAATCCATCTGTTGCCGCAGGGCTCTCCTCGTAAGCCTTCTTGCATGTCTGGTAGTTGTCTGCCAAGGCCGAAGGCAGCGCAAGGATGCCAAGAAGGGCAAGTGCGGCCAAACAACAACGGTTTGAGTCATTCGATTGAATGGTCATCTTCCGCTCCTTCGCTCCCTCATGCTGCTTTGAGGCCCAATGGGATGGTGTCGGGTCACCCCCAACTGAATCGTTACGCAGGACCGCAAGCCCCGGAGTCAACATGCTATCGTTGGACTGCTGACAAAGAAAACGCCGCAGGCCGAACATAGGACATCGTAGCGGGTTGGATCCGCTGCAATCTGAATCTGGCACTGCCCGGTCGGAAAGGACGACGTGTCAAACGACTCGGTCATGTCGGAGGTTCCGCCCGCCGGGATCGTGATGTTCCGGGTAGTCCCGCAGCCTTCCAGCGTTACGGTTTCGTCGGTGTCGTAGTTCCAATGGAATGTGCGGACTTTGATCGTTGCCGTTTGGCAACCCTGGGCCAAGTTGTTTGGGCTCTCGCTTTCGACGGCAATCTGCGGTCGCGGCTGCGCCGATGCGGGGGGGATCACGGTCAGTGCGCCGATCAGCACGGCACCCAACAGTGCAAGCAGTTTGCTCATGACGCTGGTTTCCGGTGGTAGCGGGACTGTGGCGCCTATCCTGCGTCAGCCGCAGTTGGCTTTTGCGTACTGTTGCAGTCCATTGCGCAGTTCAGCGCGATTCGCTCCCTCTTGCCAACTGGCTCTAAGCGTACTACACCGAATCAGGGGGCTCTGTCAAGTGTCGTCGTCGCGCGAGGGTGCACGTCATATTTGTGGGGAGTTGATCGACATGGCGGTTTGGTTTGGGTTTGGCGCGTCTTTCTGGCAGGCTTTAGGTTGCCAGAAACGGAGCGCTGCCCATGCCCGAACCGCACGACGCACAGCCGCTTGAAGAACAACGCCGCACCTTGCTCGACGCACTCGCCCGCATCGGCGACTTTCGACCGGCACGCTGTTGTCGCGCTACCGCAAGTGTGGCAAGCCGACCTGTCACTGCGCGCGCGAAGGCGATCCCGGACACGGCCCGAAATGGGTGCTGGTACGCAGCGTGGACGGTGGCCGGCGCAACTGGAGCATTCCCGAGGCGGCGCTCGCGCAGACGCGGGAGCAGGTGGCCGAATACCGTCGGTTCCGGCAGTTGCTGCGCGAGTTGATCGACGTGAGCGAGCGCCTGTGCGAGACGCGGCTGGCGGAGCGCCGGGCGGAGCCCGCAAAAAGGGGGCGCCGGACGCCGCGCTCGGCGCGGCGCTGGGCGTGATGGGCCGGCTGGTGGCGGCGCGCCTGAACGCGGACCGTGGGTCCTGCTCGGGTTCGGCCATCAACTCATCAACTTCGGCAACGGACGCAGGTACCCGCATTACTCGCCAGCGGGGCACAATGGTGCGCTGGTCTACGCCAAATTCAGCTTTCGATCTGACATCTCTGAGTGATCTCTGAGTCTGACCTTGACAACGTTGCGCCGGGGTCAGAGTATCGGTCGAACTCGATGGGGAACAGCCGTCTCTCAGTCGCGGTCGCCAAGGAGGCAAAGATGTCCACAGGACCCGGCAAGAAGACGCCGCTGGCGTTAGCCATATCGTTGGCGCTCGCCGGCGGCGCTACCAGGGGCGAGGAAGCGGTCACGCCGCCTCCCACGTCGGAGGGTCCGACCCTGATCGGCGAGATCGTCGTGGTCGGAATCCGCGAGAGCCTGCGCAGGTCCATGGACCTGAAACGGAGTGCCGATGGGGTCACGGACGTAATCACCGCCGAAGACATCGGTGACTTCCCCGACAGCAATCTCGCCGAATCGCTGCAGCGCATTACCGGCGTGTCCATCGACCGGGAGCGGGGCGAGGGTGCGCGCGTAACGGTCCGGGGTTTCGGCCCGGACTTCAACCTCGTGCTGCTCAACGGGCGGCAAATGCCGACCACGAGCGGCCTGAGCCGTTCGTTCGATTTCGGTGACCTCGCCTCGGAGGGCGTCAGCCTGGTGGAGGTGTACAAGACCAGCCAGGCCGATGTGCCGACCGGCGGGATCGGCTCGACGATCAACATCCGTACCGCGCGGCCCCTCGACAATCCCGGCACGCGCTTCACGGCCTCGGCGAGCGGGCTGCACGACCGTTCGACGGACAGCGGCGACGATTTCACGCCGGAACTGTCCACCCTCTTCTCGCGCACGTTCGCCGACGACACCGTGGGCATCTCTCTCAACGCCGTGCGCCAGGAGCGCAACAACGGCGCGGACACCGCGAGAGTGGACGGTTGGCGGACCTTCCCGGGCGAGGTGGACAACTGCTGGTGCGGGGTCGGCCCATCGGAGTGGGGCGGGATTCCCCCCGCCGGCGACCCGAACCAGCAGAACCGCCCCGGTGCGGGTGACCTGTATTCGGTGCCGCAGGCTATCGCTTACGAGCTTGCCGAGTATGACCGGGTGCGCACGAACGGGCAGCTCACCCTCCAGTGGAGGCCAAATGCCTCGTTGCTCGCGACCCTCGACCACACCTACTCGGAACTGGAACTCGAACGCGCGTACCACAACCTCTCGGCGTGGTTCAACTTCGGGGGCCAGGAGACGGTCTGGTCGGACGGCCCGCAGGCGTCGCCCGTCGTCTACGCCGAGAACTCGGTCAACAGCGACTTCTCCATGGCGACGGGCCAGGACGCATGGCGTACCCAGAACCAGTCGACCGGCCTGAACCTGCTCTGGGCCGTGTCCGACCGCCTCGAGATCGAGTTCGACCACCACGACTCCAGCGCCGACCGCAAGCCGGCGAGCCGCTTCGGCGACTCCGCGCTGCTGTCCACCGCCGCCTTCACGCGCAGCAAGACCACGGGCCACTTCGGCAAGGAACTGCCGGTCCTCGAACTCACCCTTGCGGATCCCCTTTCCCCGGACGACATGATCGTCACCGGGAGCGTGTTCGCGAACAACCTCGCCGACATGTCGATTCGCCAGACCCGGCTCGGCGGGCAGTGGGACGTCGAGAGGGGGTCGGTCGAGGGCATCGACTTCGGCGTGCAGCTCACCGAGGTGGACAACCGCTCGGCCAGTTCCATAGTGCAGCGCGACGCCTGGGGCGGGGTGACCCAGCCCGGGGCGATCGCGGACCTGCTGAATCCGGCGTCGGCCGCGGGCGCCTTCGACGAGGTGCCCGGGGGCGGCGACTCCCGCCGCCAGGCCGAGTTTTTCACCTTCGACATGAAGGAAGTGATCGCCCGGACGGAGGCGCTCATGGCCTCCGGGGAGGCGGTGACGTTCATGCTCCCCGACATGGGCGACTGCGGTACCGGGTTCTGTACGTCGAGCCGCTTCAACAGCGACCGCCGTACCGTCGAGGAGTCCCAGGCCATCTACGCTCAGGTGCGTTTCTTCCGCGAGGTCGGGGCAGTGCCCGTGCGCGTGCGCGCGGGCCTACGCTACGAGGAGACGGACGTGTCCTCGCGCGCGCTGTCGCCTTCCTACACCCGCATCGACTGGGTGGCGGGCAACGAACTCTCCGCCGTGCAGGGGGACCCGGAGTTCACGGAGCTCGAAGGCGACTACGACGTGGTGCTTCCGAGCCTGGACGTGAAGGCGGACCTTACGGACTCGCTGGTGGGCCGCTTCTCGTACGGCGAGACGATCACGCGACCCAACTACGGGGACATCCAGGGCGGCCAGACCATCGACACGCTGGTGCGGGTCACCGAAGGTACGGGACAGCGCGGCAATCCCGCCTTGCTGCCGTTCGAGGCCCGCAACATCGACCTGTCCGTCGAGTGGTACTACCGCCCGGACAGCTACGTCGCGCTCGGTTACTTCCACAAGGACGTCGAGAACTTCATCGGGACGGCGTCGGTGATAGAAGAGACGTTCGGTCTGCCGCACCCCGCGCTCGGGCCGCTCGCGGAGGAAGCGCGGAACGCGACGGGAACGACCGACTCGACCGTGCTGTACCAGTGGATCCTCGCCAACCGCGCCGACGCGCCCGGCGTCGACGCGCAAAGCGGCATCATTACCGGCGTGGCCGGCCGCGACCCGGCGTCGCCGTTCAATCTGACCGTCCCGGTCAACATCGAAGAGGCGACCATGAAGGGCTGGGAGTTCGTGGTCCAGCACACCTTCGGGGACACCGGTTTCGGTGCCATGTTCAACGCGACGATCGTGGACGCCGACGTGGACTACGACAACTTCAACCTGATGCAGCAGTTCGTGCTGACGGGACTCTCCGACTCGGCCAACCTGATCGCCTTCTACGAAAACGACCGCATCGGCGTCCGGGTCGCCTGGAACTGGCGCGACGACTTTCTGGCAGGTACCGGGCAGCCCAACGTGGGCGCAGGTCCGCCGACCTACGTCGCCGCATATCGGCAGGTCGACCTCAGCGCAAGCTACTGGCTGACGTACCGGATGCAGATCTACCTGGACATACTCAACCTGACGGACGAGACCATCCACACCTACGGGCGCGCCGAGGCTCAGACGCTGGTCGCGGCTCAGGCCGGCCCGAGGTACAACCTGGGCTTTCGCTACCGGCTCTGAGTACACGGACAGCGTCTGGGCGCGCGGGGGCGGAGCGTGGCGGACCCTTCCGGTGCTCCCGCCTCGTGTCCTCGTCGTCTCGACTGCGGGCGGCTCGCGGCGCTATCCTGCACACTGCGCCGCGAGCTGCCGAGCGGTATCTCATCGGATGACGTAATGTGACGCTCCCAGCCGTCGAACACCCAGGCGCACTGTCGCCCGGTACACGAATCGAACGGTTCGAGGTCGACTCCGTTCTCGCGGCGAGCGACGCCAGCATCCGGTACTCCTGCCGGGAGGACGGCCAGCGTTTCGCCCTCCTCGAGTGCTTCCCCGCCGCCCTGGTGCGCAGGCAGGACGGCGATCTGGTACCGCATACGGCGACTACGGCGAGCGCTTTCGCAGCCTTGCTCGAAGAGCTCCTGCGTGACGCGGACAACGCGGTGGCGTTCCGGCATCCCGGCGTGGTGCCGCTGCATCGGACGTTTCGCGAGAACGGCACGGTCTATGCCGTCATGGACTACGTGGAAGGGGAGGCCCTGGCGTCAGTGCTCGCGCGCGAAGGACGTCTGCCCGCGGATTCCCTCCAGTCCCTGACGAACGGGCTGCTGGCCAGCCTCGAAGCACTGCACGGCGCGAACCTCCTGCACCTCGGCGTCGATCCGGGCGAGATCGTGGTTACCGAGGAGGAAGACGCGGTGGTACTCGCGAGCACGCTGGTGCGTCGCAGCGCGGGAGGGGCCCGACACGCCTTCGCCGAGGTCCGGCAGCAGCGGCATACGGCGTTCACCACCTCGCCGTACGCGGCCATCGAACTCTACGCGAAGGGTGGACAGATCGGTCCCTGGACCGACCTCTACGGGCTGGCGGCGACGCTGTATCACTGCGTGACGGGAGAGGCTCCGCCGGCGGCCCTCGACCGCGTGCTGCACGACGATCTGTCCGCGCTGTCCGCAAAGGCCGGTGGCCACCCCCATCCCGACATCCTGGCTGCCATCGACGCGGCCCTGCAAGTCCAGCCGACCGAAAGGCCGAGGAGCGTGGACCGCTGGCGGATCGTCTCGCAGGGGTCGTCCGCGCCGGCGCGGCCGGGCCAGATCGGCGCGCGGGGCGGCAGTGCCGTCACCAAAGAGGGGGGCGGCAGCGCCAAGCCCCGCTGGGCGCTCGCGGCCCTGGGTCTGGTAGCCCTGACCGCGGTGATCTCGTATCTGGACACGGGAATTCTGCGCGGCGGGGACAGTCCGGATGCAACAACGGCTGTCGAAGTGGCCGACGGTCCCGCCGAGACCCCTGCCGAGAATGTGGTCGCGCAAGAGGGGGCCACGCCCGATAGGGGTGCGGTGACAGCGGACGGCGCGGCGGCGCCGGACTTGCCGGCCGAAGAGTCCGTGGCGATGGCCGAGACCGCGTCCGAGCAGGACACGGCGCCCGAAGAGGCCGCAGCACAACCGGCGGGCGAAACCGCGGAGATCGGCGACCCGCGCGGCGGAGACAATGTCGCCGACGCCGGTGACCCGGCCGAGGCCGCCACCGAAGCCGGCGCCGACCCGAACGGGGAGAACGTGGCCGATGCGCGAGAGGAGCCGGAGCCGGCGGCGTCGGCCGCGATGCTGGTCGAGACGGTGCCCGCGGGCGTCGAGGTCTGGCTTGCCGGAGAAAGGGTCGGCCGGACGCCGCTGCAGCTCGAGGGCCTGACGCCCGGCGCGCGCGACGTCTCGCTTCGTCACCCGCTGTACGAGACCATTGACCTCCTCGAGCAGGAGTTCCCCGCCGGACGCCAGGTACAGATCGAGCGGCGTCTGGCACGGGCCACCGGCGCCCTGAGCCTCACCACGGACCCGCCGGGCGCCTGGATCACGTGGCGTGGCGAGCGCCTTGTGGACGCAACGCCGGCCACGGTCGAAGGGCTTCCCGCAGGGCCCATGGAACTGGTCATCGACGCACCGGGTTACGTTGCCCAAGCCGTGACGGTGGAGGTCCCGCGCGGTGACACGAGCGCGTTCACCTGGTCGCTGGAGCGCGCCTTCGGGACGCTGACGCTCGACCTTTTCCCGCCCGACGCCCAAGCGAGCATCCTCGGCGAGGACGGGGGCACGTACTCCGCCGGGATGGCGTTGCCCGAAGGCCTACATCGCGTCGAAGTGTCGCACCCCGACTACAGACCCGAGACGGCCGCGGTCACGATCGCGGGCGATACGCGGGCGACGGTCGCGCTGGAGCGGCTGCAGTCCTGCGCGCTGCGCGTACGCGGCACTCCTCCGCCCGCCAGCTATCCCTTCGAGCGCACATTCGGCGGCGGACGCCGGAGCCAGGGTTCCGCCAACATCCTCGTCGCGTTCACGGTGCAGGAGGACGGTACGGTAGCAGGAGAAAGCGTGACCGTGGACATCGAACGGTCGACGCTGGACGAAGCCGACGCCCTCGAAGCGTTCTCGGAGGCCGCCATGGACGCGGTGGCGCGCTACCAGTTCGACTTCGCGGAAGGGCCGTGCACCAAGCGTCAGCAAGCGAGCCTGATGATCCGGTTCATGGCCGCGGGGGGGGGGGACGGCTGACGGAGGTCGCCGGGCCCTGTCCCCCGGTATCGGAACCGCGTGACTTCCTCAGGCGTCGCCACCCACGGACTCGCCGTGCTGGCTGTAGTCAAGCCCCTGGACCTCCTCGTCCGGGGTGACACGGAGGCCAATGACGACGCGTATGAGATATAGCAGCACCGCTGTGACCACGGCGCTCCAGCCGGCGACGAACAGGACGCCCTCCACCTGCACCCAGACCTGCCAGAAGTTGCCCTCGACCGCTCCCGCGGCGCCGCCGATCTCCTCGAGCGCGAAAACCCCGGTCAGCACCGCACCCAGGAAACCCCCGACACCGTGGATGCCGAAAACGTCGAGCGAGTCGTCGTAGCCCAGGCGGTACTTGAGCCAAGCGCATGCCCAGCAGCAACTGAAGCCGGCGACCACGCCAGTCGTGATACCGCCGGCGGGCGACACGTAACCCGCCGCCGGCGTGACCGCTACCAGTCCCGCGAGCGCTCCTGACAGCAGACCCACGATGCTCGGCCTCTTCAGCACCATCCACTCGTAGGCCATCCAGGTCAGCGCTCCCGCAGCGGCGGCAGTCTGCGTCACCAGCATCGCGAGCGTGGCGCTCGCTCCCGCGGCCAGAGCCGAACCGGCGTTGAATCCGAACCAGCCGATCCAGAGCATGGACACGCCGATGACGCTGAACATCGGATTGTGCGGCGCCATGTTGACCTCGCCGTATCCCGTGCGCCGACCGACGATCAGGCACGCGACCAGTCCCGCGATGCCCGCGTTGATGTGAACGATGGTCCCGCCGGCGTAGTCGAGCACCCCCATGTCGGCCAGGAATCCGCCGCCCCAGATCCAGTGGACTACCGGTGCGTACACCACGATGGACCAGGTCGCTATGAAGCAGATCAGGGCCGAGAACTTCATGCGGTCCGCGACCGCTCCGGTGATGAGGGATGCCGCCACCACGGCGAAACCTAGCTGGAAGACCACGTAGAGGGACTCCGGGAACGTGCCGCGAATACCGCTCAAGTCGAGATTGGCGAGCAGAAGGAGACCGAAGTCGCCCACGTAGTCGTCGCCGCCCGAGAACGCGAGACTGTAGCCGACCATCGCCCAGACAACCGTGACGACGCAGCAGATGCCAAAGCACTGTCCGGAGATCGAGAGCATGTTCTTGCGGCGCACCAGGCCCCCATAGAACATGGCGATGCCGGGAATCGTCATCGTGAGTCCGAGGACCGTGGCCATCATCATCCACGCCGTATCGCCGCTGTCGATCGCGGGAGCCGAGTCGACCGCAAACGCCGGTGCGGCGCAGAGGAGCGCGGTCGCGCGGGCTAAAGCCAGAATCTTCATGACACCACCACCATAACGCCCCGATCGGGTCTAGGTGAGATAAGCCAGCCAATTGCCTGGCTCGACGAGCGAAGTCCGCCGCTTCCCCACCGGGGGGGCTCGCGTGTGCGCGAGGGGCCTGCATCCGGCTGCGTTATAGCCCACCTCTCGCGCGGCCCGGAGGCACCCTGGAAGTCGCTACGAAGATCTCGAAGTGCACAGGTCGACGACCGTCCTCGCAAGGTGGCGGTGCCGCAGAGTCGCGCTGGCATGGCCACGCTTCCTTTCGTTGCCACGGCTCTTAACTCTACGCCCCCGACTGACAGCAAATCCACTAGTGTGTGTCCGTACAGTAGTCGGCCGCCATGAGGAGGTCCGGGGCTTCGTACCCATCCTTCAGCCTACCTGCGCACATCTGTGCGGCGCCCGCGTCCATCTCCCGGGCACTCCCGGGCACCCTGGTTCCAGACATGAGCGTCGCCGTATCGGACGTTCGCGTTGCAGAGTTCCATCGCTGCGGCGACCCAGTCACCGCCAAACGTGTCGGCATGCCGAAGGTGACGGTCTTTTCTACTGCGAACCGCGGTAGTCGCGGTCGGAATCGTCGGGGCTCACGACCTCCACAACGAGGTCAGCACCAAGCCAGTATCTCCCTGTCCCTCATGCGTCGGGGTCGAACCAACCGCCTCCAGGGGCGGAACCCATGCCCCCATGTGCCGGAGGCGGTCGGCTCGTCTACCCGAGCCATCATCCTGCAAACGGGCGGTGACCCGCAACCACCCGAACCTCCGGTCAACAACCCACCACCGCCATAGCTGCGCAGGAATGTGGAGGACACAACCCGAGACGCCCAGAAGACGATCCCCTTACGCCAGGGTCCAGGCGGCGTTGGTGGGGATGGCCGTCGCGGTGACCGGAATCGGGTATCGCAACCGCAACAACCGCTACTTCGCCGCGGCCGCCGACCGCTACCTCGCCAAGATGGCGGCCCCGCCGGCAGCAACGGCGCGCCAAGCACTTCCGGGAACGCCTGATCACCGACAGTCGTCGCCGAGACCTGTAGTCGTGACGACTCTGGCGTGACCGCCGGGTCACCGGGGATCACTGTAGAGCCGTATCGGCCTGCTTGACCAGTCGCCTCGGTCAGACACGATCGCGAATTCCGGGCTCGCCGACGCGAGCGAGGAGCAAGGGCAGCTTGCACCCCCACGTCCACATCCGACACACTTCCATGCGGCCCGTTGCGACGAGGGCGAGATCATGCCGCGTTTCGGATTGCTGCTCTTGAGCGGGCTGCTGGCGGCTGCGTGCGAGCCGCCGGCGGAGCAGGCGCCACCCGGGGACGACGCCACGAACGCCGCGGCCGCCGCACAGGACGAGGCACCCGTAGAAGCCAGTCCCGCCCCCGAACGCTGGGCATTCTTCGGCGACCTGCACGTCCACACCGCGTATTCGTACGATGCCTTCGTCTTCGGTACGCGGGCCGACCCGGACGCCGCGCACGAGTTCGCCAAGGGCAACCCCATCGAGCACCCGGCAGGGTTCACGATGCAGCTCGACACCCCGCTCGACTTCCACGGCGTGAGCGATCACGCGAACTATCTCGGCATGCTGCCGGCGATGCTCGATCCCGACCAACCGGCGTACAACCATCCTGCGGCGGAGACGGTGCGCACCGCGAAGACCGCGACCGAGCGGCGCGGCATCTTCAGGGCCCTGCAGCCCTACGTCCGCTACATGGAGGACGCGGACCCCTCCGTGGGCGAGCACCTCGACATGAACGTCGTGCGCTCCGCCTGGTCCGAGATCGTCGCGAGCGCGAACCGCCACGACGACCCGGGGACCTACACGGCCTTCATTGCCTACGAGTACACGTCCGCCGGGGCCGGAGGCATCTACAACAACCTGCACCGCAACGTCGTGTTCCGCGGCGGTGTCGCGCCGGCAGCGCCGTTCTCCCGGCTCGAGTCCTTCAACCCCGAGGACCTGTGGGCGGTGATGGACGCGTGGCGCACCGCCGGCATCGACTCCCTGGCGATCCCGCACAACATGAACGGGTCCGGCGGGCGCATGTTCGAGTACACGTACTTCGACCGCGAGACGCCCATCGACGCGGCGTACGTGGACCAGCGCGCACGCAACGAGACCACGGTCGAGATCACGCAGGCGAAGGGCACATCGGAGACCCATCCCGCCCTCTCGCCGAACGACGAGTGGGCCGGTTTCGAGATCATGCCGTACCGCGTCTCCACCTCGATCCTGAGCGAGCCCGAGGGCAGCTACGTGCGCAACGCCCTGCACCGCGGCCTCGAGATCGCCGAGGGCGGCCTGGCCAACCCCTACAAGTTCGGCTTCATCGGCTCGAGCGACACCCACACCGCCGCCGGGGCCTTTGACGAAGAGACGTACTGGGACGCCGCCGGGCTTACGCAGGTGACCGCCGACCGGCGCGGTTCGATCCCGGTGCTGCCCGACAGCGAAGAGGCCGCCGGCGATACCGTCGACGACGGCAGCGGGCGTCAGTACCGCTTCACCACGGCGACCACGCACGGCGCGTCCGGCCTCGCCGGGGTCTGGGCGGAGGAGAACACGCGCGCTTCGCTGTTCGACGCCATGCGCCGCAGGGAGACCTTCGCCACTTCCGGCCCGCGCATCCGCGTGCGGTTCTTCGGCGGCGAGGGCCTCGCCGGGCTCGACACGGGCGGCCCCGAACTGGTCGCGAACGCGTATCGGCGCGGCGTGCCCATGGGCGGCGACCTGCCCGCGTCCAACGGCACGCCGCCGACCTTCCTGGCCTGGGCCGCGCGCGACCCCCTCGCGGCGCCCCTGCAGCGCATGCAGATCGTGAAAGGCTGGCTCGCGGAAGGGGCGACCGGGGAGATCGTCTACGACGTGGCCTGCTCCGACGGCCTGACCGTCGATCCCGAGACGCACCGGTGCCCGTCGAACGGCGCTACCGTCGATTTCGCGACGTGCGCCATCAGCGCCGACGCCGGCGCTTCGGAGCTACAGGTCGTCTGGACGGACCCCGACTTCAACCCGGCGCAGCCGGCCTTCTACTACGTGCGCGTTCTCGAGAACCCGACCTGCCGGTGGTCGACGTGGGATGCGTTGCGCGCCGGCGTGGCGCCGCGGCAGGACTTCGCGGCGGCGATCCAGGAGCGCGCGTGGTCGTCGCCGATCTGGTACACGGGCGGTGGGGAGGCGGCGGAGGGCTAAGGACGCCGGGCGGGTCCGACCATCCGAAGAGAGCGTCAGCCAAAAGCGCCGCGAGCCGCCCGATCCGCCCATTCTTTGCGAATGTCGGCGGCGACTTCGAGGACTTCGGCGGGCGCTCGAACGTCCCGGCCGCACTCCTGCTCCAACGCCACCCGCAGCGGCCCGATCACCTCCGCGCGCTCCTCGTCTTCGAGAATCAGTTCCAGCAAATCCTCTGGGGACGCGCCGCCTGACACCAGTGACGCGACCAATTCGGTCATGGCCTGGATCGCGCGAGGAGTCGGCGAGAGAGTCGTGTAAGCGGTGCGCGCTGCCTCCATCGCCTCCTTAAATCTCCGCAGGCGGAGAAAGCCAGTGGCCCTCAAGTAACTCGCCCGCCACGCGAAGGTAAGCTCCAACCCATCATCCAATTCCCCGAACGTCCGCTCGAGTTCGTCCGCAACGCGTATCGCCTCGGCTTCGCGTCCAGTCTCAAGCAGGATTCCACCCTTCACAACCAGGGCCCAAGCCGCCGATGCTCTCAAACCGACGCTGTCGGCCTCGCCGAATCGACGCAACAGATCCTCACAAAGCTCCTCGGCGAGAGGATACGTGTTCCCTTGCGCGTGGACGCTTGCCTGCGCCAGCAACGCCGGCGCGACGACACTCCGCAAGTCGGGTTCCTCACTCTCCCGATAGCGATCCACCACGCGCCGCCAGGAAGCCAAGGCATCTTCGGCGCTGCCTAGCCGTTGGTGGGCGAAACCGGCATGCAGGAGGGCTCTGGCCACCTCCGCTTTCAGAATGGACTCGTTGTTCTCCCCGTATTGCGCGACGACCTGCTCGCAGACACCGATCACGGCGGTGTCGTCATCGAGTCTGGCAAACGCGGCGCGTTTGGTCGCGAGCATTCTGGCGAGCCGCCACCGCTCCTCTGGAGTCCGGCCAGTCCCAAACATGCGCTGCGCGTCGTCGGCTACGCGCACCGCGACATCCGAATCGCCTAGTTCCAGAAGAGCAACAGCCTTCAAATCCAGAGCACTGAGCAACGATGAGGCAACGCGGAGGTCGCCGCGGTTGGCCGAGAACATACCTAGCATCCTGTCGTACACCGCGGCCGCTTCACGCAGCCTGTTCTCCGACTGCAGGGTACTTCCGTTACTCAGCATGACCTTGGCCACCATCGCACCGGCTTTCGCACTGCCAATATCGCCGAGGTGCTCCTCGATCTTCTCGTACGCTCCGAACAACTCCTCCACGTCCCCAAGCTCGGCGTAGGCCATCGCCTTGGCAAGCAGCATCGTCAGCGCGGGCAGTCCCGCCGCCGCGCCGGCAAGGAGATGATCGGCGACCTCGATGGCTTCGCGAAAGCGCCCTGTGGCCAAAGATGTCATGAGCTTGCGTCCGCCAGGCAGCGGCCCCCTCGAATGCTCGGCCAACGTCGCATCGAACGCACGCAACAGCCCTTCCTGAATCGGTGGCGACTCCACTGCCTCGCGAGCGAGCACTTCCCACATGCCCGCCAACTCGTCCTCGCTGTAAAACGCCGTCATGAAGCGGATCAGGTTCTCGACGACCGCCGCTTCGTCGCGTTCCCGTCTGAGTTTGTAATAGATGCCGTACAACCGCTCGGTCGCCGTATAGCGGCGCCGCTTCCCGGTCCCTTCAAAGCCGACGAGTCCCTTGGCCAGCAACCTGCCCAACAGTGTCGAGGTCGCCCGCACATCCATCCTCGCCCGCTCGGCGATCTCGCCCGTAGTTGACGGCTGCCACAAGTCGACCACCGCGACGTAGACGCGGCGTTCTCCCTTCGCCAGGACCTCGAGATGACCTCGAAAGTACTCGGTGTACTCGTCGATGACGGTGACAAGTTCCTCCATGAGTTGCTTCAGCGACTGATGGCGCGCGAACTCCGCCACCATCACCAGCAACCGGGGACTACCGCCGGTCAGGATTTCCAGGGGACGCATCGAGCGATCGGTCACGTCGTCGCCACAGATCACGTTCCATAGACGCCGGCAGCCGTCCGTGTCCAAGGGCTTGAGCTCCAGGAAGCGGAACATCTCGAAGAACGGCTGGTCCACGTGCTCCAATCCGGCAAACCGCGCGGTTGCCGTGCCAACCAACATGATCCGCGGCTCCGTCTGCAGCACGCCCCGGAGTTGCCAGCCGAAGTCGTCGTCCACGTCGCCCCACAGGTCCTGCATGTTCTCGACCATGAAGACCAGGCGCCGCCCCAACCTGTCCGCAGCATCCAGGATGGCGGCATATGCCTGTCCGGCAAGGTCCCTGGGGTTTCTTCCGAGAAAGTCCGTCCTCGACCGCCGTAGCTCGTCGGCCAACTCCGGCTCGCTGCCGGCGATCTCCCGGGCGAACTGGAATAGCGTCTCCGCCCAGAAGTCCCCCAAGTTGAATACCTCAAAGTTCTCCTCCATGAACCTGATCGGCAGAAGTCGGGTTGAAAGCTCCGCGTCGGTCCGGAGTTCCGCCGCCACCCGCGCCAGCAGCATCGTCTTGCCCCTGCCACGCGGAGCCACCACCATGAGGTGCTGACAGCTCGGCGCGTCGACATTGCCGCGCAACACATCAAGGACCGTCACGAATTCCTCGCGACGGACCACGAACTGCCGCTTGATTTCCTCGTCCGACTGCAGCGTGCCGGGATTGAACTTGCGGACCGGGTTGCCGGCCGGGACGATCACCGGCGTACCTTCTCTTGTTGGCGGAGACGGTCTTCGACGCGCACGTACCCGTGTTCGAACCGAGCCCGCCACCAGTCACCGAGCAGCTTGGACGCGAACCGATGTCCGTGTTCCGTGGCTTCCAGGTAGCCGTCGTGTTCCAGAACCTCCAGCACTTGGCCCGTGCGTGCCTCCACGCTCTCGTCAAGCGCCTCGTAGAGCATCTCCAGGCATCGCCGAGCCCCGCTGGTGAGGGTCCCCTGGGTGGCCGCTTCCGTGAGCATGTCCATGGCGATCCGGTATTCAAGCTCGTCCATGTTGTCGTGCAGTCGCGACTCGTAGTGTTTCAAGTCGCCTTGCCCCCACGGGCCGAGCAGGGAGGAGCGGTAGACGCGTTCCACCGCGTCGAGCGTCAGTCGATCGACCGCCTGCATCTTCGCATCGTCCCGCAGGTGGGCGAAGAACGACTGCACGTGCTGGGGGATGCCGAGG
This sequence comes from Gammaproteobacteria bacterium, assembly GCA_028821035.1. Classification (GTDB taxonomy): domain Bacteria; phylum Pseudomonadota; class Gammaproteobacteria; order Pseudomonadales; family Azotimanducaceae; genus VXNE01. Next base: position 15,373 of record JAPPHP010000098.1, read on the forward strand.
CCAAGCTTGCCATGTACGGTCGCCGCCACGTCCTCGTCGAGCGCCAATCCATGGCTCTCGGCCAGCCGTTCGAGACAAGCGACACTCGCGTCGGCACTCCAGGGCCCCACACGAAAGGGATGGAGGTAGTTGATCCGGTCCGACATCCCCAGCCGCCCGACGAGCGGCGCAAGCCCGATGCTTCCGGAGACCATCAGGACGGCCGTCTGGTCGCCCATCGTCTGGAACGTTGCACGCAGCCAGCTCAGAAACTCGTCCACGCGCCTGCCGTCGCCGTCATCGTCCCGCAAGAGACGCGCAAGGAAGATCGGCAGTTCGTCCAGCACGATGAGCACCCGACGCTCCTGGCGCCCGCAGTCTCGCAGCAGCCCTTCGCCGTAACGCCGCCAGTTACCGGCGGTCAGACCCGCACGCACCTTGAGGCGAAACTGCGCGGCGCTGACCTCGTCCACGTTGTCGAGCACTTGCCGCATCGACGCCATCAGACGCGACGCGACCGGTTGGATGGGATGCACCTCCTCCGCCAGTTGCGCCGTAACGTCCTCTCCGCTCGAGGCCATCTCCGTGTTGACGAACAGGAAGATCCAGCCTTCCTCGCCCAGACGCCGGCCAAGTTCCCGGGCGATGCTCGTCTTGCCCATGCGGCGTTGGCCGGTCAGGAGAATGTGGTTGCCCGCGCGTACGTGCTCGCCCAGCACCTCCAGTTCGGCCTCCCTGCCGAAAAAGTCCTCCCCGGACACCCAGCGGCCTGTCGCCGACTTCATCCAACCTCCCGAGCGCCGCCAAGGACATGTCAACGATCATGTTGACAACAGAATGGTTGTCAACAAATCAGTTGTCAACCGCTTTGTTGAATGTTTCGGCTAGTCGGAGCCGTTCGGACCAACCTCGATCTCGAACAGCCGGGGCCAGCGCTTGCCGGTGACGAAAAGTCGATAAGTGACCGGATCGTAGGCGATGCCGTTCATTTCTGCCGTGTCCTCGCGCCGGAATACGACGGGGAGGATGCCGTCGAGGCGCAGCCACCCCCGCAGGCTGCCGTCCGCCGGGTCGATGATGGCGATGGTTTCCGTCCGCCAGACGTTCGCGTAGAGCGCATCGCCCACGAACTCGAGTTCGTTGAGGCCGGCGACCGGCCCTTCCGGACCGTTGACCGTTACACGATGCGACTCCCGGAACGTCGCCGGGTCCAGGAAGCGTAGCGTCGCGGTGCCATCGCTCATGACGAGACGGTCCGTGTCGCCGGCCAGACCCCAGCCTTCGCCGTCGTACGTGAAGTCGTCAAGGACTCGTAACGTGCCGGCGTCGTACACGAAGCCGACGCCTTCCCGCCACGTGAGCTGGACCAGCCGTTCGCCGACGAGCGCCAGGCCCTCACCGAACAGACCCTCCCCGAGGCGCCGCTCGCGGAGCACCCGGCCGGTCTCCAACTCGACCTCGCGGACGGTCGAGAAACCGTACCCGCCGGTACTCTCGAACAGCCGTCCGTCGCGAAACAGGAGGCCCTGAGTGAAGGCTCCGGGGTCGTGCGGATAGCTCTGCACCACGCGGTAGCGGTACTCGGCCGGTGCCGGCGCCTCGCCGGCCGCGACCACGGCAGCGAGCAGGGCCGCCCACACGGCGTGGCCGGGTCCGCGGACCGACAAGCCGTGGTTGGAAAGGGGCGCGTGCATGCGCGCGCCAACATGCCGGACGCACGCTCCCGCGGCAAGCGCGGCGAGGTCGCTGTGATAGGCTCGCGGCCCTTTGCCAGCCGCAAGGGGCCTCCATGACAGACCTCCTGGCCGGCGTCCGCGTGATCGACTTCACCCACGTCCATGCGGGCCCGCTCTGCACCTATCAGCTCGCCCTGATGGGTGCGGACGTGATCAAGGTCGAGGCGCCCGGCTCGGGGGACCAGATGCGCGCCATGGGGCCCCAACTCGCGCCGGGCATGTCGCCGGGCTTCCTCGGCCAGAACGCGAACAAGCGGTCGATCGCGGTCGATCTCAAGGCGGAAGCCGGTCTGGCCATCGTGCACGACCTGCTCGAGACGGCCGACGTGGTCGTGATCAACATGCGCCCGGGCACGGCCGGCCGCCTCGGGATCGACTACGACGCGGCCAGCAAGATCAACCCGCGCATCGTCTACTGCGCCATCTCGGGGTACGGACAGTCGGGCCCCGAGGCCGACCGGCCCGCCTTCGACCACCTGATCCAGGGCGAGTCCGGCATGTTCCACGCGACGGGGACTCCCGAACAACCGGTGCGCGTAGGTTTCGCCGTCGCCGACGCGGGCACCGCGGTCATCGCGAGTTCCGCCATCAACGGCGCCCTCCTGCGGCGCGAGCGAACCGGCGAAGGGGCATTCCTCGACGTCTCGATGCTCGAGTCATGCATGACCCTCATGGGCCTCAACTACTACGGCTTCCTCGCGACCGGGCGCGTGGGCCGCCGCGTCGGTCCCCAGCCCCTCGCCGGCGTCGGTTCCGCCGGCACCTTCGAGACTGCCGACGGCACCCTGATGGTCAACGCCAACAGCCACCGGCTGTTCGTGCGCCTCGCGAAGACGGTGGGGCGGGCCGACCTCCTGGAGGATGAACGGTTCGCCACGCCAGCGGCAGCGCAGCAAAACCGCGTCGTCCTGCGCAAGATCTTCGCCGACCTCTTCGCCACCGACACCGCGGAGCACTGGGACGGCGTCCTGCGCGAGGGCGGCGTTCCCGCCGGGATCGCCAAGACGCCGCCCGAGACCGTGCGGCATCCGCAACTCGCGCACCGGGGCAGTCTCGCGACGCTCAGCGGCGTTCCGGGCGTGGACGAACTCACCGTCCTCGGCGCGGGCTTCACCGTGGACGAGTCGCCCACCACGCCGGAATGCGCGCCGCCGCTCCTCGGCGAGCACACCGACGAGATCCTGGCCGAACTGGGGGCGGACGCGGAGGCGCTGCGGGCGCAGGGAGTGGTGGCGTAAACTCGGGTACGCAGTCCGGGGGTGCCCATGAACGCCCGTCGCGTATACCGATCGAAGACGACGCCATGGCTCGTCGGGGTCATGGTCCTCGCGATGGTCGTGCTAGTGGGAGCGCTGTGGACCGCCTGGCGCGACGGCAGCCCGGCCGAGTTCGCCATCGCCGCGCCGCTGCATCTCCTTGGCCTCGTACTCGTCCTCTCCGGGTTCCATGTCCGCTACTGGATCGCCGACTCGGTCCTGCACGTCCGGGCATCCCTGTTCCGCTGGAGGATCCCGGTCGACTCGATCATCAGCGTCACGCCTTCGCGAAGCTGGATGAGCGCCCCGGCGCTGTCCCTCGACCGCCTCGCGATCCTGCACAAGAAAGGCACGGTCATGATCTCGCCACGCGACGAGGCGGCGTTCCTGCGTGAGCTGGAGCAGGCCAGGGGCCGGGCCAAGAGTTGATGCAATGAGGGGTCGGGTCTACAGGTCCAAGATCTCGCCGTTTCTCGTCGGCATCCTGATCCTGATCCTCCCCGTCAACTACATCTATCTCTGGGAGGCATGGGAGAGCGGGAACGCCACCGAGATCGCCGTGGGCACAACCCTCGTGACGCTCCTCTCCGTCGTGGTCCTCGGGTCCCTCAACACGAGGTACTGGATCGACTCGTCGGTCCTGCACATTCGCTCCTTCGTCTTTCGCTGGCGAATCCCCGTAGACACGATCATCCGTATCACGCACTCGGACGGCCTTGGGGGCTCCTGGAAGGCCGGCCTCTCAACCGACATGATCACCATCTGGCATCGGCGCGGCAGTGTCGCGATCTCGCCGCGGCGCCGTGCGGACTTTCTCGCGGACCTCGGCAAGGCGAGAGAGGCGCACGGGCTCGAACCTGTCCGAGGCGTCCGCGCATGACCCGCGTCATCGTCGTCGGCGGAGGCAACGCGGCCCTCTGCGCCGCCATCTCCGCCCGCGAACAGGGTGCCGAGGTCACGGTCCTTGAACGCGCGCCGTTCGAGCAGCGCGGCGGCAACTCGCGCTTCACGGCGGGCGGGATGCGCGTGGTCTACGACGGCAACGCCGACATGCGGGCGCTGATGCCCGACCTGACCGAGGACGAACTGGCCCGGACCGACTTCGGCTCCTACCCCCGCGACCGTTTCTACGACGACATGGGCCGCATCACGGAGTACCGGACGGACCCGGACCTCGCCGGGAAGCTGATCGACGAGAGCTTCGACACCCTGCGCTGGATGTCCGGCCACGGCGTGCGCTTCCTGCCCATGTACGGGCGCCAGTCGTTCGAGACCGACGGCCGCGTCCGCTTCTGGGGCGGCCTGACGGTGGAGGCATGGGGCGGGGGACCGGGGCTCGTGGACAGCCTGACGGACATCGCCGGGCGCGGGGGCGTGGACATCCGCTACGGCGCACGAGCCGTCGCTCTCGAACTCGAGCACGGGCGCGTCTGCGGCGTGCGCACGGCCGACGCGACGATCTCCGCCGATGGCGTCATCCTCGCGTGCGGCGGGTTCGAGTCCAATGCCGCCTGGCGCACGCAGTATCTCGGGCCGGGGTGGGAGATCGCCAAGGTCCGCGGGACGCGCTTCAACACCGGGGACGGCATCCGCATGGCGCTGGACGCCGGCGCCGCGAGCCGCGGCAACTGGTCGGGCTGTCACGCCGTCGCCTGGGACATGCACGCCCCGGACTTCGGAGACCTCGACGTCGGCGACAACTTCCAGAAGCACTCCTATCCGCTCGGGGTGATGCTGAACGCCGAGGGCCGCCGCTTCGTCGACGAAGGGGCGGACTTCCGGAACTACACCTACGCGAAGTACGGCGGGGAGATCCTGAACCAGACCGGCCAGTTCGCGTGGCAGGTGTTCGATGCGAAGGTGGCGCCGCTGCTGCGTGACGAGTACCGCATCAAGCGCATGACGAAGGCCTCCGCCGACACCCTCGAGGAACTGGTCCAGAAGCTCGAAGGGGTGGACGCGGACCGGGCGCTCGCGACCCTGCGGGCGTTCAACGCGGCCGTCGACGTCGACACCCCGTTCGATCCCGCCGCGAAGGACGGCCGGGGCACCCGTGGCATCGACCCGCCCAAGTCCAACTGGGCGAACCCGCTCGACACGCCGCCGTTCGAGGCCTACGGGGTCACCTGCGGCGTCACCTTCACCTTCGGCGGACTGCACGTCGACGCCGAAGCGCGCGTCGTGGGCGTGGACGGCGCGCCCATTCCCGGACTCTACGGCGCCGGCGAACTCGTCGGCGGGCTCTTCTACTTCAACTATCCGGGCGGCACGGG
>JAPPHP010000155.1:0-6768 GCA_028821035.1 Gammaproteobacteria bacterium
ATGCCACAGGAAACAGCCTTTTTCTACACCCTCCGTGAGCGATCCGGGCTAGGGCCTTGCGCTCGCCTCGAACCGGTCGAGAAACAGGAGCACGCGCCGCGCGTTCGCGCCAACGTCCGAGACCCCGATGCGGGATACCGAACGGGCATCGATCACCGATCCCTCGCCTGTGCCGCGTACCCGCACGACCATGTCGTCCTTGAACCCGAACCAGAACGTGGCGTCCGTCGCCTCGACGAGACCCCGCGTCCGGTCGACGTTGACGATGGCCATGCCCATCGCCTCCAGGGTGTCGACCGCGCGTTGCAGCGCCGGGTCCGGGGCGAGGCTCGCGTGCAGGCTCGTCAGTTGCGGCCAGGCCCCTTGCTGCGCCTCGGCGAGCGTCCCCTCGAGGATGGGCTGTCCAGGGTCGTACGTGTGCGGATTCGAGCCTTCGGGTCGAAGGTCCGCGATGGCGTCGAAGGCCGGCGGATCGGCGATGTCGGTGGTGACCTGGTGGATCGGCGGGACGGTAAACACGCGCACGAACTGTAGGGCGAACGCACCGAGCACGACGGCGCAGACGGCCAGGGCCAGGTCCAGCGAAAGCAACTCGACCGCTTGCGGGCGGCGAAGCGCCACGATCATGCGGCGGATGCCCAACGCGGTCCCGGCGAGGGCGAGGGCGATGCCGGCCGCCGCCACCAGGAAGCCGACGGTGAAGGGCCAGAGCTCGAAACGCGAACCCGCCGCACTGATCACGAGCAGTGCCCCCGCGGCCAGCGAGCCCGCCAGGATGGTTTTCGTCCACCACGTGCCGCCCATTGCTGCTTACTCCCGATCGAGACATCCCCAAGGGTCGTGGCGACCGACCCGCCCGGGTATCAGTGTGCCCGTGACGGGCCCCCGGCGAAAGAGGCGCCGCGGCACACGCGCCATGCCGAAGCAGGGTCCCTTGCTGTATAGTCGCGCGCCTTGCCCGCCCCGCTGCGACACGCCCCGGAGACTGCCGTGCCCGCCCGATCCATGGAGGAACTCGTTGCCCTGTGCAAGCGCCGGGGGTTCGTCTTCCAGGCGAGCGAGCTCTACGGCGGGCTGCAGGGCGTGTACGACTACGGCCCGCTGGGCGTGGAACTCAAGAACAACCTGAAGGCCGCCTGGTGGCGGGCGATGGTCTACGAGCGGGACGACGTGGAGGGCCTCGACTCGGCGATCCTGACCAACCGCAAGGTGCTGCAGTACTCGGGGCACGAGGCCACGTTTACCGATCCCATGGTGGACTGTCGCCAGTGCCGGGCGCGGTGGCGCGCCGACCACCTGGAGGGCGGGCGCTGCCCGAAATGCGGCTCGGACGACCTGACGGAGCCGAGGCCGTTCAACCTCATGTTCCGTACGCAGGTGGGTCCGGTCGAGGATGCCTCGTCCACCGCCTACCTGCGCCCGGAGACGGCCCAGTCCATCTTCACGAACTTCAAGCATGTCGTTGACGCCACGTCCCGACGGCTGCCGTTCGGCATCGCGCAGGTCGGCAAGGCGTTCCGCAACGAGATCACGCCCCGCAACTTCATTTTCCGGGTGCGGGAGTTCGAGCAGATGGAGCTCGAGTTCTTCGTGGAGCCGGGTACGGACGAGGAGTGGCACGAGACGTGGGTGCAGGAACGGCTGGACTGGTGGCGGCGGCAGGGGATCGACCCCAACCGTCTGGAGCTGTACCGGGTACCGCCCGAGGAACTGGCGCACTACTCGAAGGCCACGTTCGATGTCATGTACCGCTTCCCCCACGGCGTCGAGGAACTCGAGGGCATCGCCAACCGGACGGACTTCGACCTCGGGTCCCACACGAAGGACCAGGACAGCCTCGGCATCGACGCGTCGGTCGAGGAGAACCCGGACTCGAACGCCCGGCTCGCCATCAGGGACCTGCAGTCCGGCACCTGGCGCGTGCCGTACGTCATCGAGCCCTCGGCGGGCGTGGACCGCGGAGTGCTCGCGGTGCTGAACGAGGCCTACCGCGTGGAGACCCTGGACAACGGCTCGACGCGGACCGTCCTCGGGCTCAAGCCCCACCTGGCGCCGGTCAAGGTGGCCGTACTGCCGCTCAAGCGCAACCACGAGGGCATCGTCGCCCGGGCGCGGGCGATCCGTAAGGAGCTGCAGGCTCTGGGCTTCGGCCGGGTGCTCTACGAGGACACGGGCAACATCGGCAAGGGCTATCGGCGCCACGACGAGGTGGGCACGCCGCTGTGCCTCACCGTGGACTTTCAGACCATCGAGGAGGACGACACGGTCACCGTGCGCGACCGCGACACCATGGCGCAGACGCGCCTGGCAGTCGCCGAACTGCCCGCGTACGTCGGCGAGTACTTCTCGGCAGGCGCCGGATCGTGAGCCGGGTCGTCATCTCGGTCATCGGCCACGACCGGCCGGGGCTCGTGAACGATCTCGCGAAGCTCGCCGCCGATCTCAATCTCTCCATCGAGGACAGTCGCATGACGGTCCTCGGCGGCGAGTTCGCCGTGCTGATGAGCGTCGCGGGAGGAGACCTCGCCCTTCGTCGCCTCGAGACCAAGCTCGAGCGCCTCGCCGAGGACAGGGACCTGGCGTGGCTGCTGCGCCCCACCGGGGAGCGCGCCGACGTCGAGGGCCGGGTGCCGTACACGGTCAGCGTGACGGCCATGGACCATCCCGGCATCGTGCACCGAGTGGCCAGCTTCTTCTCGTCCCGGGACATCAACATCTACAACCTGGATACGGTGAGCGAACGCGCCGCCCACACCGGCACCCCCATCTTCTCCCTCGTCATGGAGGTCGAGCTGCCCCCGGACGTGCGGATCGCGGAGCTGCGCGACGCCTTCTTCTACTTCTGCGACGACCACGACCTGGACGCGGAGTTCCGGCCCAGTTGACGCGGCCCCGGGGCCGTGCGTCGATTGACAATCTCGGGCCCCAAACCGCAAGATGCGCGGCCTTGCCGCAGGCCCGCCGCCCTATGGACCCAAGCCCCGACATCGCTCCCGTGGAGCATCGGGTCGCGCTTTGCGACCGGGAGCGGAGGAATGCCCACCGGGGGGGCGTCCTGTGGCTGACCGGGCTGTCCGGCGCCGGCAAGACGACCCTGGCGTTCGCGCTCGAGGAGCGGCTGTTCCGCGACGGTCTGCAGGTCTACGTGCTCGACGGGGACAACGTGCGCCATGGCCTGAACGCGGATCTCGGGTTCTCACGCGCGGACCGGGGCGAGAACATCCGGCGCGCCGGCGAGGTGGCGGCCCTGTTCGCCGATGCCGGCGTCCTCTGCATCGCGGCGTTCATCTCCCCGTACCGCGAGGACCGCGCCGCCGCCCGCGCCGCCGCCCCCGGCCGTTTCCACGAGGTCTACGTGCGGGCCGACCTCGCCACCTGCGAACGGCGTGACCCGAAGGGCCTCTACCGCCGGGCGCGGGCGGGGGAGATCAGCAACTTCACGGCCGTCGACGATGTCTACGAAGCGCCCGACCGTCCGTCGCTGACCATCGATACGACCGTCGACAGCGTGGAGCGTTGCGTCACGATCCTGAGCGAGTACGTCGGGGCGCATTTCCGTCGGCCCGACGGAGCCCGGTGACGCGGCTCCGCGATCGGGAGGCACGACCGGTGACGGCGCACGCCGATACGGGAGTCTGACGTGCAAAGGGCGGCCATCGTCGTGGCGGGGATGCACCGCAGCGGCACCTCCGCGCTGACGCGCGTGCTGGCAAGCCTCGGGTGTGCGTTGCCGAAGACGCTCATGGAGCCGAACGAGTACAACACCGAGGGGTACTGGGAGTCGGAAGCCGTGGCCGCCCTCAACGACGCCGTCCTCGAGTCGGCCGGCTCGAGCTGGGACGACTGGGAGCCGTTCAACCCGGAGTGGTATGCCTCGCCGGTCGCGGCGACCTGGCGGGAGCGGGCACGGAAGGTGCTCGAAGACGAGTTCGGCGACAGCCGGCTGTTCGTGCTCAAGGACCCGCGGGCATGTCGCCTGCTGCCGTTCTGGACGGACGCGCTAACGGCGTTCGGGGCGGACCCACACGTCGTCCTGCCTATTCGGAACCCGCTGGAGGTGGCGGATTCCCTGCGGGAACGGGACACGATCGATCCGTCGGTCGGACTGCTGCTCTGGTTGCGGAATGTCCTGGAAGCGGAGGCGGCCTCGCGCAACCTGCCGCGCGCGTTCGTGCGGTTCGAGGACCTGCTCCGGAACTGGCAGCCGCTCGCGGAGGTCATGGGCCGCGACCTGGGGCTCTCGTGGCCGCGCCGCTCGACGTCGGCGAACCTGGAGATCGGAGATGGCCTGAACCCGTCGGCCCGTCACCACCTCCAGGAAGACTCCGCTGTGCTCGACAACCCCGAGCTGTCGCGGTGGATCGAGTCCACGTTCGAGATCCTGGATCGATGGACGCGGGGCGAGGCCAGGGCGTCCGACCGCGAGGCGCTGGACGCCACCAGGGTCGCGTTCGGCGAGGCGGGCACCGCGTTTGCCCGTCCGATCGCGAGCGGTATGCGAGCGGGGCAGCGGAACGTGGGGCTCGAACGCGAGGTGGACGCCCTCAACGCCGTCGTGGCGGACCGGGAAGGGCAGATCGACTCGCTCAACCGCGCGGTCGCCGACCGGGACGACAACGTCGCGCATCTCGACGGTGTCGTACGGGACAAGGATCGAGAACTCGATAGGCTGGGGCGCAACCTGACCGAGCGCGATCGCACGATCGACGCCCTGAACCACGACATCGCCGGGCGCGACGGCGAGATCAAGACGCGCGGGGACCGCATAGAGGCGCTCGAAGGCGTGGTCGTGGATCGCGATGGCCAGATCGAGTCGCTGCACGGTGTGATCGATCACCGGGACCAGGAACTCGCCGGTGTCTATGCCAGCGCTTCGTGGCGCGTCACCAAGCCGCTGCGCACCGGCAAGCAGGCGCTCCTCGGCGGCGCCCGCGCGGTGTCGCGGGGTATGCGCCGGGCGATCCAGCGCACGTTGCGAATTTCCTGGCGACTGCTGCCACTGCCGCGGGGGACGCGCGAGGCATTGCGGCGCCGGGCGCTCCGGTGGGCTCCGAAGACCGCACGACCGGGGTCGGGACCGGCCGCGCCACGCGGCTATGTGGACTCGGGGTGGCTGGACCTCGCTGACCTCCATTACGAGGCGCGCCGCAACGACGGCAGCCTGCCGATCCTGTTCCACCCGGAGTGGTATCTCGCAACCAATCCCGACATCCGGACTGCGGGCATCGACCCACTGACGCATTACGTCGAACACGGGGCCGTGGAGGGGCGCTGGCCGGTCGACCTCGAGGCCGACGCGATCGATCCGACGATCGAGGCACTGCATCGTCTCGACGTGGGGTCGGAAGACGCGGAAGCGTTCGACCCGGCGTTCGCGCGGGTCCTCTACCCAGATCTGGCTGCCCTCAGCGACGGCGAGTTGGCGCTCGTCTGCGGCGAGGGAACCGAGCGCGTGGGCTCGAAGGGCCGGTTCGTGGCCGACCTCTGCGAGAACCCGAGGGAGATCCCCCTCGACTTCCAGGCGGCGGAGTACATCCGGCTGTACCCGGATCTGCGCTGGCTGGCGGACCAGTCCCCGCTCGAGGCGCTGCGGCACTACATGTGCCACGGACGGTTCGAACCGCGGCTGCACACGGTGCGGGCGGACCCCGTGGAGTCGTCCGTCGAGGCCGCGGGGGGCGACGGGTCCGTCCCGGGCCCCGGCCGTTCGGAGCGACCCCTCTGCGTCCTCGTGCACGTGTTCTACCCGGAATTGTGGGAGGAGCTGTCCGGGTACATCCGCAACCTGCCTGCCGGCAGTTACGATCTGTACGTCAATCTGGTGGACGACACCTTCGACGCCACGCTGCTCGGACGCGTTCGCGACACGTTCCCGGAGGCGCGCGTCTACGTCAGCGAGAATGTCGGACGCGACATCGGCGGGCACTTCCAGTTGTTGCGCAACCTGCCGATGGAGGACTACCGGCTGTTCTGCCTGCTGCACACGAAGAAGAGCCCGCACATGGCCGAGGGCGAAGTGCAACGGTGGCGCCGGAAGTTGCTGGAGCCCTTGCTGGGAACGCCGGACTGCGCGGCGAAGAACGTCGAGGCCATGCTCGACGACGACTCGATCGGGGTGCTGGGATCGGCGCAGTGCCGATACTGCGGGATGACCGCGAACCGCGAGAAGTACGACCTGCTGCTGGAACGCCTGCAGGTGTCCGAGGACATGGAAGAGCCGGAGTTTCTGTCGGGCACCATGATGCTCGTACGCCGGGAGGTGCTGCGGCGCGTGTTCGATGCCGCCGGCGGCATCGTCTTCGAGCATAGCGCCGACCATGCCGGGCAGGGCGACCCCGACGGGGCCTGGGCGCACGCGGTCGAGCGGGTCTTCGGAGCCGTGGTGCGAGATCTGAACTACCGCTTCGAGTGGCGCTGACGGAGGCGATCGTGCGCGTGTGCGTGGTCTGTCATGAGGCGAGCCTGACCGGTGCGCCGCGAATCGGCTTCGACATCGCCGCGGCGCTGGCCGAGCGCCACGAGACAACGCTGCTGGCCAAGCTGGGAGGTCCGCTGATCGACCTGCCGCGGTACGCGGTGTTGCGGGACGCCTACCGGTGTGTCAACAGCAGCCACCTGGTCTGTGACCGGACCTATCGGGAGCGAGTCGACCAGGCGATGTCCGTACTGGAGGAACTCCGTCCGGATGTGCTGTACGTCAACTCGGTGGCATCGGGCGAATGGTGCGAGGCGGGGGCACGCGCAGGGATTCCGGTGGCGCTGCACACC
>JAPPHP010000155.1:6778-20486 GCA_028821035.1 Gammaproteobacteria bacterium
CTGCACACCCACGAGACCCGGGACAGCCTGCCGGGCCTGCTGTCGACCGTCTGCACTCCGCGGATTCTCCGTTGGACGGATCTCCTCGTGGGGGCCTCCCGTCACGCGCTGGACGACCTCGAGGCGTTGACCGGCACGTCGGTTCGGCGCCGGCTCGATTTCGGCATCTTCGTCGACGCGGAGACGGTCCTCGGCCAGAGCGTGCTGGAGGTGCCCCCACCCCGTAATGCGCTGCGAGCGCCGCTAGGGGAAGAGGGTGGTCGGGGCCGGCCGGTCGCCGCCATGTGCGGGCTCGCGCAACCGCGGAAGGGAGCGGACATCTTCTTCGAAGCCGCGCGGCGGCTGCCCGGTTGCGACTTCCTGTGGATCGGGCCCTGGGCCCCTCCGGAGACGCATGACAACGGCGAGACTCTGGACCGTTTCGAGACACTTCGCCTGCCGAACTTCTATGTCACGGGGCTCGTCGACAACCCCTACGCCTACATGCGCCAGATGGACGCCTTTGTGCTGACCTCGCGCGAGGACCCGAACCCGCTCGTGGTCGCCGAGGCATTGTTGCTCGGCAAGAAGGTGATGGCGTTCTCCGACACCGGGGCGAGCGCGGAACTGCTCGCCCGTTTCGGCTACGCGTTCACGGGACCACCGGATGCGGAGCGCATCGCGGGCGTACTTCCCCGGGTCCTTTCGGACGAAGGCGGTTGGCGATCGGACCTCGGGGAGCGCGTGCGGCGTGAAGTCGACGGCTCGGCAAGACTCGAGCGGCTCGAAGGCGTGCTGGAGGAGTTGGTCAGTGCGGGCGCGGGCCCGGCCTGAGCGACGCGGCGGGAGGCATCAGGGAGTGCGTGTCCAGGCGCTGGGGATCGCCGACGTGAAAGTGCTCGTGCCGGTGCGACACGGAGACCGCCGCGGTTTCTTCTCGGAGGTGTACAACCGGCGGACGCTCGAAGCAGCCGGCGTGGCGGTCGACTTCGTGCAGGACAACCACTCCCTCTCGGCCGAACGCGGCACGGTGCGTGGTCTGCACTTCCAGGTTCCGCCCTTCGCCCAGACGAAGCTGGTGCGGGTCGTCCGGGGCTCGGTCTTCGACGTTGCGGTGGACGTCCGGCGCGGTTCTCCGACGTTCGGCCGACATGTGTCGGTCATCCTGAGCGCTGCGGAGGGCAACCAGGTGCTCGTGCCGGCCGGCTTTGCACATGGGCTGATGACGCTGGAAGCCGACACGGAGGTGCTCTACAAGGTGAGCGACTACTACGCACCGGATCACGACCGCGGCATCCTGTGGAACGACCCGGTACTCGGGATCGACTGGCCGATCGCTCCGGCAGAGGCGGTGCTGTCGGAAAAGGACCGCACGCAGCCGTGTCTCACCGAGTTTGATACGCCATTCGAGTACCGTTCGGCACGACCGATCTCCGGAGAGGGGCGGCAACGGACATGACGCGTGTGCTGGTGACCGGGGCCGGCGGGTACATCGGCACGGTGCTGACGCCGATGCTCCTGGATGCGGGATACGACGTGCGGGCCGTGGACCGGTTCTTCTTCGGCAGGGACCTGCTTGCACCGCATCCGAACCTTGAAGTCGTGGTCGAGGACAGTCGCAGGCTGGCCCAGGAGCACTTCGAGGATGTCGGCGCCGTCATCGACCTGGCGGCCATCTCGAACGACCCTTCGGGCGAACTCTTCCGCGAGGCGACGCTCGAGATCAACCACGAGAGCCGGGTACGGTCGGCGCGGCTGGCCAAGGCCGCGGGAGCGCATCGATACGTGCTTCCGTCTTCCTGCAGCGTTTACGGGTTCCAGGAAGAAGGGGTCATCGCAGACGAAACGGCGCCGCCCAACCCGCTGACGACGTACGCCATCGCAAACGAGCGGGCGGAGCGCGGTGTCCTCGCCCTGGCGGACGATGCCTTCTGCGTGGTGGTCCTGCGCCAGGCCACGGTGTTCGGGTTGTCGCCGCGCATGCGCTTCGACCTCGCCATCAACGGCATGACCTACGGCGCGTGGAAGACAGGGCAGCTCCCGCTGATGCGGGACGGGACGCAATGGCGCCCGATGATCCACGTTCGCGACACCGCACGGGCGCAGATCTTCGTCTTGCAGGCGGCGCTTCAGCAGGTGAACGGCGGGATATTCAATGTGGGATCCCAGGCGGAAACGTGGCAGATCGGCCCACTGGGTGAACTCGTCGCGGCTTCCGTGCCCCGCGACGCCGAGATCGAGTGGTACGGCGACCCGGACGAGCGCAGCTATCGGGTGTCTTTCGACCGGATTGAGGCGCTCGGGTATCGCACGGAGTGGACGGCGGCGGACGGCGTGGCGGAGATCTGCGAGGCACTGCAGGCGGGCACGGTGGACCGTACGCCGCAGACGATCACGCTCGACTGGTACACGGATTTGGTGCGTTGGCATCGGCTGGTGCGGGAGGTCGAGATGTACGGGGGCATCGTGGAGATATGAGGGTCCTGCTCCTCGGACCGAACGGGCAACTCGGAACCGACGTCCGGCGCGTGCACGCGGCGGCTGACACGCCGGTCGACCTGATCCCCGCGGGCCGTCGCCAGCTCGACGTCACGGACGCCCAGTTCGAGGAGCGCCTCGCGGAGACGCCCTTCGATGTGCTGGTCAACTGTACCGGCTACCACCGCACCGACGAGGCGGAGGACAACGCGAAGCTGGCGTTTGCCGTCAACGCGCAGGCGGTCCAGCGGATGGCGCGGGTCTGCCGTCGCCGCCGCGCGCGTTTCTTGCACATCAGCACGGACTATGTGTTCGGTGGCGACACGGAGCGCAGAAGTCCGCTTCGGGAAGACGACCCGGTCGCGCCGGTCAACGTGTATGGAGCGTCCAAGGCCCTCGGGGAGACCCTGGCACGGCTCGCGTGGGAGGATGTCCTGATCCTGCGGGTCGCGTCGCTCTTCGGCGTGGCCGGCTCGAGCGGCAAAGGGGGCAACTTCGTGGAGACCATGCTGCGGCTGGCGCGCGAGCGGGGCGAGGTGAGGGTCGTTGACGATCAGGCGATGTCGCCGACCGGGACGGCCGATGTTGCGAGGGTGATGCTGCGCATGTTGACCGAGGGGTGCGATCCGGGGATTTACCACGTCGTCAACAGCGGAGTCGCGACGTGGTATGAATTCGCACGGGAGATCGTGCGTCAGGCGAGCGTGCCCGCCCGGATCACGCCCTGCACGAGCGCGGAGTTCCCCACGCGTGCCTCGAGGCCGCATTACAGCGCGCTGGACAACGCCGGCGTGCAGGCACGTTTCGGGTTGCTGGCCCCGTGGCAGGAAGCACTCACCTGCCACCTCGACGCGCGCCGGCGCTTGCGGTCCGAAGGCGGTCCTCCGGTCTGACGGACGCCCGCGGGCGGCAGGTGATGCACGACGCGTTTGTCATCGGGTTGAAACCCCGTCAGGACGACGGCTCCATGCCGACGGATGCGTTGAGCAGGCGTGTTGGGGGCAATACGGGCAACTTGGTGTACGCCCATGCGATCTGCGCGCATCTCGCGGGTAACCTTCGGGTCATCGACATCGGGGCAGCACCCCAGCGGATGAACGGGGCCGGCCGCGTGGGTGTCATACAAGGGGCCAATCAGCTCGGTGCGCACTTCGCTTATGACGAGTGGGCGCGTCGTTTCGAGCAGCTTACGGTGGGCCTCGTCGTGGTTGGCCTCGGTGCTCAGAGTGACGTATCCATGACGGCGCCCGAGTTGCCGCCCAGTGCGCTGGAGTGGGTCCGTCGGATCGTGGAGCGGGCCCCTGGTGCAGCGCCCAACCTCGGCGTTCGCGGCCAGTTCACGAAGGATGTGCTTTGCGATCACGGTTTCGGGGAGCACGCCCGGATCGTTGGGTGCCCGTCCCTGTTCATCAATCCGGATCGCAGCCTCGGACGAACGATCGCGGCAAGGCTCAGGGAGCCTCGCAGGGTGGCCGTCGTCGCGGGCCACGAGAGCTGGCAACGGCTGGCGGACATCGAGGCTTCACTCGTGCGGCTCGTGCGGGAAACGAACGGGTCCTACATCGGACAACACGGCCTGAACATGATGAGGCTGACTCGGGGGGAAGCCGGGGCGCTATCGGAGGCGGACCTCGAGGCACTCTCCCGATACCTGGGTCCGGAAATGAGCCTGGGTGAACTGATCCGATGGAGCCGAAATCACGGCAACGTGTTCTTCGACGTGCTCGAGTGGATGCGGCACTGCCGGCAGTTCGACTTCGTGGTAGGCACCCGTATTCACGGGACGGTCGTTGCCCTGCAGGCGGGCGTTCCAGCCCTGTGCATCGTGCACGATTCGCGAACGCGCGAACTCTGCGAGACGATGCTCGTGCCGCACGTCCTGGCGGATTCGATACCGCGAGGGATCGCCCGCGACGAGTTGCTGTCCTGGTTCTCGTTCGACGCGGAAGCGTTCGATGCCAACCGGCGGCGGTTGTGCGGCGCCTACGTGGAGTTCCTGGAAGGGAACGGACTCGTCCCCGTGCCGTGGCTAAGCGCCCTCGTCTGACTTGGTCGTCGAACGCGAACGGTTGACGCTACGGCCGCGTCACAGGGCCCGCAAGCCCCATCCCGCGAAGGACACTGTCCCTGGAAGGTCCTTCCGGTAAGCGCGCACCGCTTCCAGGTCCTCGTGCTCCACGGACGCGAAGGCGTGGCCGAGCTCGAAACGCTCGCGCCACCCCTGCAGGTCTACGCCGAGCAGTTTCTCCAGGGCCTGGATGTCAGGCTCGAACCACTGGATCATCTCGGCAACCACCGAGTCGGGGACAGCCAGCGTGAAGCTCCCCTGCGCGAGCATCGCGTTGCGTACCTGGGTGTCTGTCAGCCCGTCCAGGAAGACGACATCGCGGCGTCTTTTCTGCGCCATCCAGTACTCGCCGTGCTCCGCCTCTCCGAAGGAGAAGACGTAGGGGACGCTGTCGATGCGGTTCTCGTGCGGCAGTCGGACCGACGCCAGCACCGGCTCGTCGAATCCGAAGAACTCGTCCAGGCGCGACGCCTGATGACTCCAGTCGTGCACTATATCTTCGAAGAAGAGCACGTGACAGTTCTGTTTTCCGAACCGGTCGAATGCGTCCCGTACGATCGGTTCGTAGCGCAGGAAATAGGCGCGTTTCGCCTCCCAGAGGTCAAGAAACGAGAACGCACGAGCGTCGTTGAACCCGGTAGACCGTTCCCCGGTCGCCACGTGGTTGATGATGTCGTGGGTGTAGTGGGAGAACGCCCTCCTGACCGGATTGCGGAGCATGATGAGGATCTTCTTCTTTGCGTTGAACGTTTGAAGACGTCGCATCACCTTCGGAAAGCGATGGTACAGGGGGGTGATGTCCGTGTTGTAGGCCGTTCCCTGAAAGGAGTCCCGGAACATGGACTCGAAGTGCGCAACTCCCCTCTCGTATTGGGTACGAAAGAAGCCGGACTCCTTGCGTTTCGTGAGATTGAACTGGTGCAGCGACTCCATCGCGCGGAACAGCGAGGTGGTCCCGCACTTCTCGACGCCGATCACGAACAGGAACTGTGATCCTGCAGCTGGGCTCACGGTGCTCACGGACCTGATTACGAACGGGCCTTGGGGTTGCGCGACCGTCGCCGCGGAAACTCCACGTGAAAGGATAGCCGACCCACGGAGAAGCGAAACCGCGGGGACTCCCGCAGTCCCTCCACGCGCTTCTGCAGCTCGAGTAGCTGTCGTTGCAGGAGTTGACGCTCGAACACGTCCTGACGCGGCTGGGCCGTTTGCTGGTTCGGGCGGTCCATCGGGAACAGCGGCCGCTTGATGTGCGGAAGAAATCGCTTGCGAAACTGCTCGTTGCTTCGGGCGTACGCCGCCATGATCGCCCTCGACTCGTCGGGGCTGAACAGGCCCGGCGCCGCCGGTGTCTTGGCAACGAGGTCAGGCGCCAGTTCCCGGACACTGTCGTAGAAGCCTTGATCGTGTGGTCCATCGAACAGGCCGACGTTGCCCTCGACCATGCGGCTCAGCATCGGCGTCAGGCCGGGATTGGTGGTGCCCGCGGCTGCGAACTCCGCCGGGTCCTGGCCAAGGACATCGCAGAAGTCGAGGAATGAGTCGCCCAGCACGAGTCGACTGCGGTCATGGACACGGGCGATGATGTGCTCGTCTCCGAAGGCCCTTGCCCAGGGCTCGACCGTGGCGGACCAGTCGCCGCGTCGACCCACGTTCCGGATCATCCACGACAGCAGCGAGCCGCCGAGCTTGACGTCCCATTGCTGCCAGGACGCCTCCAGGAACTCGTCCTGCCTTCGTACGTAGAGGACGATCGAGATGTTGAACCGGCCGACAAGGTCCTCGAACAGCCGCTCGAAGCCCAGGGGATTCGAGAGGTTCTCCGCTGAGAGCACCACGGTGGCGGCTGCATCCGCGCCTGCCGCCGATTCGAGGAGGTCGCCGAGCCCCGGAATCCGTGTGGCCCGTCTCTGCCTTATGCATGACTCGAAAAAGACGGCGTGCGATCCGGTGACTTCGGACTTGGGGCGCAGGTCACGACTGGGGACCACGATGCCTTTTGATGCCAGCTTGGCACGGTTCGACCGTAGCGCGTGCTGTATCGCGGAACTGCCGCCTTTCGGGCATCCGATGTGTACGATGAGCTCTCTCATTTGCGGGCCAGCGTAGGGCTGTTCCTTCCCGGGAAACCGCTACGGCCGTGCATGCCGACGCGAGATGATGCCGGGATGGTATCCGCATCGTTGGCGCCAAGCACGCCAGGGAAGGAAACCCTCCTCCGGTTCGGAAGTCGGTTGACGTTCCGTGGAGCCTCAGCCAAGACTGTGCGGGACGGTCTGTGCCGTGCGTGGAGATGGTTGCGTGACAGAAACGCACACGGAGCGCGCGTCCGGCACGCGCGTTGCCAAGCCCTTCCTGTTCGGATTGCGCGAGTCGGTACCGGACAGCGGCCTGCTGGACAGCCGGACACTCTTCAGGCTCGCGGGCCACAACACGGGCAATTTCGCGTTCACCCATGCCATCCGTCGTCAGGTCGTCGGGTGGGGCGACGCGATCCACGACGGGGTCCGGGCGACGCCGGACCGGATGCGTGAAGCCGGAGACATCTGCGTGATCCCCGGGGCGAACAAGCTGGGGCGTCACGCGGACCTGGGAAAGATGGCGGAACTGCTTGAGGGGGCGGACATGCCGACCGTAGTGCTGTCGCTGGGGGCCCAGTCGAGTGTGGACTACGCAATTCCCGAGTTGCCGGAGGGCACGGTGCGTTGGGTCAGGGCAGTCGTGGAGCGGTCGCCTGCCGGATGCGCGAACATAGGTGTCCGGGGGGAGTTCTCTCGCGACGTGCTCTCGGCGTACGGCTTCGAGAATGTTCGCATCGTGGGTTGTCCGAGCCTGTTCCTCGATCCCTCGCCAGCCTTGGGCCGCTTGATCGAACGCAACGCGGGGGCGGCACCCCGTCGCGTCGCGGTGGCCGCCGGCGGACCGAGGTGGAAGCACCTCGCGCGCATCGAGCAGTCGCTGACGCGCATGGTCACCACCACCGACGGAGCCTACGTTTGTCAGGCGCCATTCGCGATGCTGGCGCTCGCGCACGGCGACGAGACCGAACTCGGTGACGAGGTGCTGGACGCGTGTCGCGAATACGTGGACCGGGAGATGTCGATGGAGGACTTCGGGGCATGGGTGCGGCGCTTTGCGGTGGCCTTCTACGACATCCCCGAGTGGATCGAGTTCCTGCGGGCCTTCGACTTCGTGGTGGGAACGCGTATCCACGGTGTCCTGCTGGGCTTGCAGGCGGGAATCCCCGCTCTATGCGTGGTATCGGACTCCCGTACCCGGGAGTTATGCGAGACGATGGCCGTCCCGCACGTCCTGGCCCGTGAGCATGCCGGCGGGTTCGGCCGCGAGGAACTGATGTCAGTGTTCGAGAGCCAGTTCGATGGCGACAAGTTCGACGCCAACCGAAACCGGCTTGCGTCCGCCTACTGCGTGTTGCTGCAGGAGAACAGGCTTGTTCCCGGTCCGGCGCTCAGGGAGCTTGCCAGCCAGCCGTAGGAAGCCGGCTGACCGTGCCAGGGAGGTTAGCGACTCCCCGACGCGGCTCCCTGGTACTCCGCCGCTACTTCCTCGACCGTGCCGTATGCGCGGACTCTGCCCTCGTCCAGCCACAAAGCGCGATCGCACATGCGGCGAACCATGCTGATGTTGTGGGTGACGAACACAATTGCCTTGTCCTGGCGGAACCGCTCGAACATGATCTTGCGGGACTTCTCGCGAAACTCCCGGTCGCCGACACCGAACACTTCGTCCAGCAGCAGAATGTCCGGATCCAGGCTGATCGCCGTCGAGAAGCACAGTCGGCTGCGCATGCCGCTGGAATAGGTGCTGACGCGACGATGTATCGCGTCCCCCAACCCCGACATCTGGGTTACCGCCGGCACGCGGTCAAGCGCTTCCCGGCGCGAAAGGCCGTTCAGCATGCCGTGCATGACGATGTTGTGGACTCCGGACAGTTCCGGATCGAAGCCGACGTTGAGCGACAGCAGGGCGCACGACATGCCCTCGTCGTCGACAGCTCCGTGGTTCGGATCGAGTACGCCGGCCATGACGCGCATCAGCGTGGACTTCCCGGCGCCGTTACGGCCGAGCACTCCGAGGTTCTCGCCCGCTCGCACGTGAATCGAGACGTCACGGAGTGCCACGACATCGCTCGCCTTCGAGAGCAGCCCGTACTGCGAGTAGATCACCGAGACATCGGACAAGCGCATTATGCGAGCACGTGCCTGGTGAGGGTGAGGTCCCAACGGGAATAGGCTCGCTTCATCAGGTAAAGCCAGACGAGGCTGAACAGGCCGATCCGAAGACACGGGAGGAACTCCGGGACGACCCCGTCGAGGAGCACCGTGCGGTAGTCCTCGATGAGGAGCGCCATGGGGTTGAGCCGGAAGACCTCCTGGTACGCCGGCGGCATTCTCTCGACAGCGAAGAAGATTCCGGAGCAGAACATCATCAGCAGCAACCCCGAGCGAATGACGAACGTCAGGTCCCGGATCCAGCAGCAGACGAAGGCCACCGTGGCTCCGAACGCGAGGGTCAGGAGGAGTTGGGTGATCACCACCACGGGCTGTTAGCGCCAAGCCGGGGAGGACCCGAGCATCGCCGCTATCACGATCAGCACGATGGAAAACACGAAGGCGTGCTTGAGCGAAGCGGAGACGACACTGGTGAAGGGAAACAGCAGCTTGGGGAGCGGTCTCTGCGAGATCATGCCCTTGGCAACGCGGAGGCTGTCCGTCGAGTTGGCGACACCGTTCGCGAACCACAGCCAACTCGTGACACCGATTATCAGGAAGTACTGAAAGTTCTCGGCGTTCGATGCTCGCAGATAGGTGAACACGAGGAAGAACACGCCCGTCATGGCGATGGGCTCGAGGAACCACCAGAGCCAGGCCAGATAGTACCGGGCGGCCTCACCGACCAGGTTGAGGTACGCGCGGTACGCTGCGTAACGCCAGAGATACGGTTCTAAAAGGAACATGGTGCCTCGCGATGTCGTGCCGGAGGATGGAACCGGTCAGGGTTCGGCTTGCGGGAGCGAACGCATGGGGAATGCGCCTGGGTGTCGTCCATACCGGCGTTCGGCAGATCTGGAGCGCAGTGAGGCCGCGGGAGCGGCGCGAGTCTATCAGCTTCGGCCACCCGGTTGCGTGCGCCGAGTCCGGCCGACCCGAGGCGGCTTCGCGGTCCTGGGCCCCGGCTCAGCCTCGACACCCATTCCCGGGGGTGGCGCTTGCGGGGCTGTCGGTCTCGGCATACATCCGTACCAACCTCTCCACGTGGTGCTCGACGCCTCCGAGCGCCCGAAGGTGCTCGTGGCCTCGCGCACCTTGCCCGGCGGCCAACTCCGGATTGGTGAGCAGGCGCCCCAACGTGGCCGCGAAGTCGACAGCGTCCCCCCGTGCACAGAGGCAACCGCTGTGTCCGTCGCCCAGCAACTCCGGCAGTCCACCGACCGCACTTGCCACGATGGGACGCCCATATGCCATCGCTTCGTGGGCGACCAGTGGTGCGTTCTCGAGCCACAGGCTGGGCATGACCACGACGCGCGCGCCGCGGTAGAAACGACCGAGAGCGTCATGCTGCTGGTGGCCCAGGAAGCGTACGCCCGGGACGTCCAGTTCTTTCACCAGCGTGCGCAGGCGCGACTCGTCGGGTCCGGATCCAACCAGCCAGAGGGCAGCGTCGTCGACCTCCCGGGCGACCCGCGCGAATGCCCGCACCAGCACGTCCACGCCCTTGTGGGCGATCAGGCTACCGACGTAGAGGACAACCGGCCTTTCCGGCAGCGGCTCCTCCGGAGCCACTGAAACGGAAGTGAAATTGGGCAGATGATGCACGTCGCTGTAGCCGCGCCGCTCGAGGTGCCCGGCCAGGTCCCGGCTAGGTGCTATGAACCGTCGAACGATCCACCGGTCGAGGAATCGCCGGTTGTACAGTAGCCAGCCGGCGGCCAGAAAGACCTTCCAGTTCAGGCATCCGTGGCGCAGGGCGACCAGCGGGGACCGGCCGGCGCAGGACCGCTCCTTCGCGCAGAAGGCGGTGGGATACAGCGCGGTGTAGTCGTGCACCGTCTGGACGACGCGCTGGCCGCGTAGCGCGAGGTTCACCGTGACGGAGCAGCGATAGTTGTTGTGCAGGTGGATGATGTCCGGCCGCACCTCGCGCACCCACGACCGCAGGGCGCGGTAGAGCGCCGGATAGAAGAACGTCCGCTTGAGGTAGAGGGCTGCGAGATTCCTGGCCCGGACGTGGAAGATCCGGCGTGCGGGTGTGGTCTCCGGACCCGTGTCGGACATCGCGAACAGGTGGACTTCGTGTCCCCGTTCCTCGAGGGCCGCGGTCACGTCGATGATGTAGCGTTCCGTGCCGCCGAGGACCTCCTCGGGACGGTGGTCGTTGACCATGAGGATCTTCATCGTCGTTCGGCGGCGGCGGCGCGCCCTATGTGCCCGGCTCGTCGAGCAGCCCCAACAGGTAGTCCGCGTACGCCCGGCTCGTTCCGTCGGCCAGGCGGACGAGTTCCGCGTCCGAGATCCACTCCATGCGCCAGGCCACCTCTTCCGGACAGGCGATCTTGAGCCCCTGCCGGTGCTCGATGGTCTGCACGAACTGGCTGGCCTGCAGCAGCGTGTCGTGGGTGCCGGTGTCGAGCCAGGCGATACCCCGCCCGAGGAAGACGACATCGAGGGCGTCCTGCCGGAGGTAGTGTCGGTTGACGTCGGTGATTTCCAGTTCGCCGCGGGCCGAGGGCTCGAGTGAACCGGCGACGGCGACGACGTCGTTGTCGTAGACGTACAGGCCCGTGACAGCGTGGTTGGAGGGCGGGTTGACGGGTTTCTCCACGATGTCGGCGACGCGGCCCTCCTCGTAGCGGACCACGCCGAGCCCGCTGGGGTCTTGCACCTGGCACGCGAACACCGTGCCGCCGCGGTTGTCGGCGATGGCACGGCGCACCAGCCCGGGCAGGTCCGCGCCAAAGAAGATGTTGTCGCCGAGGATGAGAACCACCGCGTCATTGCCGATGAACGCCTTCGCGACGAGAAAGGCGTCCGGGACGCCACGCGGCTCCTCTTGCACGACGTAAGTCAGGGAAATCCCCCACTGACTGCCGTCGCCGAGCAGTTCCCGGTAGCGGGGCAGGTCCTGCGGCGTGGCGATGACGAGGACTTCCCGCAGCCCCGCGAGCATCAGCGTGGTCAGCGGGTAGTAGATCATCGGCTTGTCGTAGACGGGCAGCAACTGCTTGGACACGCTACGAGTCACGGGGTACAGCCGCGTCGCCCGGCCTCCGGCGAGGACGATCGCCTTCGTCGTCATGGCCCGGGCGCGTCGCCGCCGGATGCCGTGCGCGCGTCGCCGTCGCGCCCGAAGTCGTCGTCCCGTCGTTCGATGTCGTCTTCGCCGAGGTACTTGCCGACCTGGACCTCGATCAGTTCGAGCGGTGTGTCGCCGGGGTTCGAGAGACGGTGCCAGCTTCCCTTCGGGATGTGGATCGACGCGTTCTCGACCAGGGTGTGCGACGTGCCGTCGCGGGTCACCTCGGCGGTCCCGTGGACCACGACCCAGTGCTCGGACCGCTCGCGGTGCTGCTGCATGGACAGCCTCGCGTGCGGGTTCACCCTGAGCCGCTTGACCTGGTGCTCGGGCCCGGCCTCGATGGTCTCGAAGTGGCCCCACGGCCGGTGTACGCGTCGATGCGCATGATGCTCGCGCCGGGCGCATTCCGCGATGAGCGCCACGACGTCCCCGACGTCCTGTGCCTCGCGCCGGTCGGCCACCAGGACGGCGTCCCCGGTCTCGGCGACGATCAGGCCGTCGACCCCGAGGGTCGCGACCAGCCGTTCGGTGGCGTGGACGACGGTGTTGGTCGTGCGCAGGGCAAGCACATCCCCGGTGAGCGCGTTGTTGCCGTCCCCGGTCTTGCCGAGGTCGTGCAGTGCCTGCCACGAGCCGACGTCGCTCCAGCCCACATCCAGGGGCACGACGACCGCGTCGCGGGTCTTCTCCATCAGCGCGTGGTCGACGGAGATGTCAGGCGCGTCGTCGAAGGCGCGTCCCGGGCGAAAGAAGTCCACGTCCTGGGTGCCGGTGGCGACGGCGCGCCGGCAGGCCCCCGGAATCCCCGGCACATGCCGGCCGAGTTCGTCGAGGTAGCGGCTCGCGCGGAAGAGGAAGACTCCGCTATTCCAAAGGAAGTCGCCGGAATCGACGAAGGCCTGGGCCTTCTCGCGGTTCGGCTTCTCGATGAAGGCGGCGATCTCGCGCGCCGGGCCGACCGGCTTGCCCGGGCGCATGTAGCCGTAGCCGGTGTGTGGGTCGGAGGGAGGGATGCCGAAGGCCACGACCCGGCCGTCGTTCGCGGGCTCCACGGCAGCCAGCACGCCGTCGCGGAACGCGTCGTCGTCGTCGAAGTGCCCGTCGGACGGGACCACCAGCAGGAGTGGATCGGAGCCGTGAGCGAGCGCGTGACAGGCGGCGAGCGCCACGGCCGGAGCGGTGTTGCGCGACACGCACTCGAGCAGGATGGCGCCCCAGCGCACGTCGATCGCGCGGCACTGTTCGGCGACCAGGAAGCGGTGCTCCTCGTTGCACACGATCGCGGGAGGCTCCGAGGGCAGTGGCTGGAGCCGGTGCAGGGTCTCCTGCAGCATCGACCGGCCGCTGGTGAGCGCGATGAACTGCTTGGGATGGAGTTGGCGGGACAACGGCCAGAGGCGCGTGCCGGAGCCCCCGGCCAGAACCACCGGAAGGATGGAGGTCATGCAAGTGCCCGTCGGAGGTGGCGCAAGTCAATCACAGCGGGCCGGGCGAGGGAAGCGGGGGCCGGGGCATGCCGCCAAGCCGAGAGTGCGGCAAATCCGAGCGGACATTGCAGCGAAGGAGGTGGCCGGTCCGCTCCGCACTGCCTCCATGGCGGCACAATCCGCGGGCGGATCTCCTACAGGTCTTGCAGCTACGGCCCGTAACGCTCAGCCGTAACCGCCTTCATTCTGGACGCGGAACGGATCCGGGAAGCAGCGCATGGCCGACGCCGTCAGCCACGACCAGAACTTCAAGAACCTGATCGTCGACTACCCGCGCGAAGCGCTAGCCTTCTTCGCCGCCGAGGAGGCGCCGGGGCCGGGAGACGACGTGCACATCGTGCCCCTGCGCCAGGAGCAGCTCAAGGAACGCCTCGGCGCC
>JAPPHP010000186.1:0-6881 GCA_028821035.1 Gammaproteobacteria bacterium
ATTATGCCCGCGCGACCGGCTGCGACTCCATGGGTAGAATCGCCCGATGATCTCCAGCATGACCGCATTCGGCCGATTCGAGTCGCCGGCGCTCGCCTGGGAAGTCCGATCGGTGAACCACCGTTTCCTCGAGGTGAGCTTCCGGCTCCCCGAGGGGCTCAGGGCGTTGGAGCCGTCCTTGCGCGACATCGCCCGGCGCGCCCTGGGACGGGGCAAGGTCGATGCGACGCTGCGCCTGGCCGAAGGAGAGGTCGGCCTCTCCGTGAACATCAACCGGCCCAACATGCTCAGGTTGCTCGCCACGCTTGAGCAGGTGCGCCGGGACGCGCCCGAGATCGGCCATCCCGACCCGCTCGAACTGCTCCGTTGGCCCGGCGTGCTGGACACTGGCCCGACGGCCGCGTCAGGCGCCCTGGAGGGGGATGTGCGGGCCGGCTTCGAGGCGGCCGTAGGGGAGCTGGTCGCGGACCGGCGCCGGGAAGGGGCAGGGATCGACGCGATCCTGCGCGCCAAGCTCGCGGAGGTCGAGACGATCGCTAACGAGATCCACGCGCTGACGGCGTCCCAGGCGACCCTGATCCGGGACCGGCTGCGGGGCCGGATCGCCGAACTCGTCGAGCAGGTGGACCAGGGTCGGTTCGAGCAGGAAGTCGCCCTGATCGCCCAGAAGGCGGACGTGGCCGAGGAACTGGACCGCCTGGTGCTGCACGTCGAGAGCTGTCGCGAAAGCCTGGACTCGGAGGGACGGCAGGGCCGGCGCCTGGATTTCCTGATGCAGGAACTGAACCGGGAGGCGAACACCGTCGCCGCCAAGGCCGTGCCCCTGGAGTGCGCCGAGCGCGCGGTCGACCTCAAGGTCGTCATCGACCAGATGCGCGAACAGGTGCAGAACGTCGAGTGAGCCAGCTGCTCATCGTCGTTTCGGCCCCGTCCGGCGCGGGCAAGACCAGCCTCGTGCGCGCGCTCGTCGAACGCGACTCCAACCTGGAGGTGTCCGTCTCCTACACCACCCGGCCCAGGCGGCCCGCGGAGGTGGACGGCAGGGACTATCGCTTCGTCAGCCAGGCGACGTTCAACCGCATGGCGCGGGCCGGCGACCTGCTGGAGTACGCGACGAATTTCGGGTTCGACTATGGCACGTCGCAGGCCCGCGTACGGGAGGCCCAGGCAGCCGGGCGGGACGTGGTCCTGGAGATCGACTGGCAGGGTGCGCAGCAGGTGCGGGCGCAACTCGACGACGCCATCGGCGTGTTCGTGCTGCCCCCTTCCCGCGAAGCCCTGCGCGCGAGACTCGAGGGCAGGGGCCAGGACGGTCCCGACGTCATCGAGCGCCGCATGCGCCAGGCCATCGACGACATGACGCACTGCGCGGAGTTCGACTACGCCATCGTCAACGACGACTTCGAGGCTGCCGTGGCAGCCCTCGCCAGCATCGTGGCCGCCGAGCGGCGCGGCGAGCGGGCACAGGTGCCCGACATCGCCGGCCTGCTCGCGGAGTTGCTCGCTACGCGCTGACGCCGCTCCTCTACGAACCGAACCGGTGCTCGACCGTCAGGCCGAAGCGCCGGGGCTCGGCCCAGTAATAGAGCAGGATGCCGAGGTCGACGAGGTCCTGGGCGCCGCGGTAGTACTCCTCGTCGCTCATGTTCGTACCCCACAGGGAGACGGAGGTCTTGCCGTTGGCCATGTCCCAGCGCAGGCGCGCGTCGACGAGGCCGAGCGGGTCCGTCCGGTGTCGCTTGAGGCGGGTCAGCGCGGCGGCCGCGTAGTACGGCCCCCGATAGTTGTAGCCGACCTGAGCGGTCATGCTGCCCGCGTTGTCCAGGTAGAACTCCTTGGCGACGCTCAGGTTCCAGGAGCGGTTTGGCGTGAAGCCGATGAACGAGATGTCGGAAAGGTCCCTGACGACGCGCGTTTCCTCGAACGTGATCGGGTCGAACGTGTTGTCGATGACCGTGAACTCGTCGTAGTCGCCATCGAGGTAGCCGTAGGTCCCCGTGATGAACCAGCCCTCGGCGGGAGTGGCGAGCAACTCGATCTCGTAGCCGTCGAGAGTCGCCGCCTGGGCGTTGATCTGGTCCGCGGTCGGCTGACCGTCGACCACGCGCCCGATAGTGATCTGCTGGTTCTCGTAGTCGTTCTGAAAGACCGTGACGTTCAGCTGCAGCCGTCGCTCGAACCACTGGGACTTCATCCCCACTTCCCAGTTGTCCGAGATCTCCGGCGCGTACGGCCGCATGCGTACGTCCCCGTTCATGCCCCCGGAGCTGTAGCCACGTGAGAAGCTCACGTACGCCATCACATCGTCGGTGAAGGCATAGTTGACGATCACGCGCGGCGTCGACTGGTTGTAGCTGACCTCCTGCTTGCAGTAGCTGCGGATGGCGAGTCCGTCCGGGCCGATGTTGCCCGGACAGCCGTAGCCAAAGTCGAAGCCGAAATCCGACGTCCACTGGGAGCGCTTGAACTGCCGCGTGTCCTTCGTCCACCGCCATCCGGCCGTGACGGACCAGGCTTCCGTGAGGTCGAAGGTAGCCTCTGCGAAGGCCGCCCAGGACTTGTTCGTGGCGTCCGTTTGCTGGCGTCGGCTGATGTTCTCCTGCGCGCCGAGCGCGATGGCGCCCAGGGCCTCCCATAGCGGCGCCTCCGCGGGGTCGGTGGGCGGCGTCAGGCCGCGCAAAAACGGCACCCAGACCCTGCCCATCGCGTTCTCTGTGAAGCCGTACAGGCCCGTGATCCAGGTCATGCGGTCGGAGAAAGCACTGCCTTCGAGGCGGAACTCCTGGGAAAGCTGGTCGTAGGGCGAGTGCTGGTCCTGCAGCACTTCGAGGTGGTAGGAAGGCCCACCGTAGAAGTCGCTCCCCCAGCCCCAGGACTCGTTGAGTTCCTTCATGTCCCGCCAGGCGGAGATGGAGGTCAGCGTCATGTCGGAGACGTCCCAGGTGACTGTCAGGGCCACGGAATTCGTGTCGACGAACAGTCCGTTCTCGTCGTTGTCGTTCGACCGGTACGGATTGTCATCCGGTGCGCAGGCCGCCTCGAGCTCGTCGTAAGCACCGAAGATGAGTGGCAGGAAGTTGATCCCGGCGGGCCCGCCGAGCAGTTCCTCACAGTCGGCCAGGCCGCCGGTCTCGCGCGCCCGGAAGAACTCGGCCGCGAGGGACACCTCCAGGGTGTCGCTCGGCGTCCAGAGCAGCGTACCCCGGAGCGAGCGCGAGTCGGTCGTGTTCCACTCGCGGCCGCCGTCGTCCTTCATCCAGCCGTCGTCCTTGCGCATCTGGAAGGCCACGCGCGCCGCCAAAACATCGTCGATCAGCGGCATGTTGACCAAGCCGTCCGCGGTCATGCGACCGGCATTCCCGATACCGGCCCGTACCGTCGCGTCGAACACGGAATCCGGCTTCTTGGTAATGACGTGCACGAGCCCCGCCGTGGTGTTGCGGCCAAACAGCGTGCCCTGCGGGCCGCGCAGCACCTCGACCCGGTCGATGTCGAGCAGGTCGAAAACCGCGCCCTGGGGCCGGCCGAGATAGACGCCGTCGACGTAGATGCCCACTTTCGGATCCTGCGTGGGGCCCCAGTTGATCTGGCCGATGCCGCGCAGGAACACCTGGGCGGTGCCGCGCGCCACCACGCTCTCATTGAAGGACATGTTCGGCGTGAGCTGTTCGACGTGCTGCACTTCCGTGATGCCGCGACCTTCCAGCCGCTCGCTCGACAGCGCCGAGATCGGGATCGGCACGCTCTGCGCCGTCTCCTCCCGGCGGCGGGCCGTGACCACGACCTCCTCGATGCCGCCGGTCGCCCGTTCCTCGTCGGCTTCCTCGGCCTGGGCGACCGTTGCCGGCAGGAACGTCCCCAACGTCGCGAAAGCCCCCAATCCCAGAACCTGGCTGAGTCGCTTCATGCCTCCCCCTTGCGCGCCTCTCGGCTCGAGACGCGATGTTCTCTCAACGCCTGATTGGCAATGCGCCGATCCATGAGTCTCCAGTCGGCGCCCGCCTGCGCGCGGAACATGGCTAGGTCGCGGCGCGGTGTCAAGGCCGGCGCCGCGTAACCGCTTGGTGTTTCGTGTGTCGCTCGCCCGCGCGTGAGGTAAAATCCCGTCACTGCGGAATTTGTGACGGAATCCCCCGATGGCTCGCGTTACCGTTCAGGACTGCCTCGAACACGTCGAGAACCGTTTCGAACTCGTCATGGTGGCGAGCCGGCGCGCCCGGCAACTCTACCGTCTCGGGATCGAGCCCCTGGTGCCGGTGGAGAACGACAAGCCGACCGTCATCGCCCTGCGCGAGATCGCCGACGGCCTCATCGACGAAGAGGTTCTTGACGCGCCGGAGATCACGGTTGACGATGTCGATTTCGAGGGAATCGAACGACTGGAGAGCATCGGCACGGAAGCGATGCCGTTCGACATGGGAGATGAGCCAGCTAGCGACATTTGAGTCGTACTTCCAGACTCGCCTCGCCGAGGCCGCATCCGAGGATGCGGTCGCCGCACCCGCAACCTTCGAGGCCCTGGAGGACTCCCTCTCCCGCTACCTTTCCGACCAGCAGGTCCGACGGGTGCGGCGGGCGTACGAGTTCGCCCGGGACGCCCACGAGGGGCAGAAGCGCCGCACCGGTCACCACTACATCACGCACCCGCTCGCCGTAGCCAACATCCTGGCGGAGATGCGCATGGACCACCGGTCCATCGCCGCAGCCCTCCTGCACGACGTGATCGAGGACACGGGCGCCACGAAGCAGAAGCTCGAGACGGTCTTCGGCCGGGAGGTCACCCAGATCGTCGATGGCGTCAGCAAGCTCGCCACCATCTTCAAGACGAACGAGCAGGCGCAGGCCGAGAACTTCCAGAAGATGGCGATGGCGACCGCCAACGACCTGCGCGTCATCCTCGTGAAGCTCGCCGACCGCCTCCACAACATGCGCACGCTCGGCGTGATGCCGCTCGAGAAGCGGCGGCGGATCGCGCGCGAGACGCTCGACCTCTACGCGCCCATCGCCAACCGCCTCGGCATGCACAACCTGCGGGTGGAACTCGAGGAACTCGGCTTCGAGTCCCTCTACCCGCTGCGTGCCGATCGCCTGCGGCGCGCCGTCGCCGCGGCCCGCGGCAACCGCAAGGCGCCGATGGACGAGCTGGCACGCTCCATCGAGGGGGCGCTGCGCCGCGAGGGGATCAACGCGACGGTGCTGAGCCGCGAGAAGCACCTCTACTCCATCTACCTGAAGATGAAGACGCAGCGGAAGTCGTTCGCCGAGATCATGGACGTGTTCGGCGTGCGGATCATCGTCGACCAGGTGGACGCCTGCTACCGCGCCCTGGGCGTGGTGCACAACCTGTACAAGCCCGTGCTCGGGCGCTTCAAGGACTACGTGGCCATCCCCAAGGCGAACGGCTACCAGTCCCTGCACACCACCCTCTTCGGCATGCACGGCGTGACCATCGAGGCGCAGATCCGCACGCGCCAGATGGACTCCGTGGCGGACCACGGGATCGCCGGGCACTGGCTCTACAAGTCCGGCAAGGCCTCGTTCAAGGGCGGCCAGGCGCGGGCTCGGCAGTGGGTCAAGGGGGTACTCGACCTGCAGCAGCGCGCCGGCGACTCGGTCGAGTTCATCGAAAACCTGAAGATCGACCTCTTCCCCGACGAGGTGTACGTGTTCACGCCGAAGGGGCAGATCCTGGAACTGCCGCGGGGCGCCTGCGCGATCGACTTCGCCTACGCCGTGCACACCGACATCGGCAACCACTGCGTCGCCTGCCGCGTGGACCGCTCCCTCGCGCCGCTCTCGCGCCAGCTCGAGAGTGGCCAGACCGTGGAGATCATCACGAACGAATACGCGCGTCCGAGCCCCGACTGGCTGACGTTCACGGTCTCCGGGCGCGCCCGCTCCGCCATCCGGCAGGCCCTCAAGAGCCAGCAGCGGTCGGAGTCCATCGTGCTCGGCCGGCGGCTCCTGAACCGCTCCCTGGCGAACGCCAACACTTCCATCAAGGACCTCGACTTCCGCCGCCTGCGCAAGGTGTTCCGCGATTTCGGCGTGCGCCGGCTCGACGACCTGCTGGCCGAGATCGGCCTGGGCAACCGCATGGCCTACGTCGTCGCGCAGCGCCTGCTCGCGGCGGACAACGCCGACTACGAGCCCGTGGACATCGAGAAGGGCGGCCCCGTCGCGATCCGGGGCGGCGAGGGCCTGGTGATCGACTACGGCCGCTGCTGCGGCCCGGTCCCGGGAGACGCGGTCATCGGGCACATGACGCCGGGCCGCGGCTTCGTGGTGCACGTCGAGACCTGCCACAACCTGGAGGAAGTGCGCCGCAAGAACCCGAACGAGATCATCCCCGCGCGGTGGGCCGACGCGACAACCGGCGAGTTCGACACGATGCTGCTGCTGACGATCAACCGCCGCAAGGGGGCGATCGCCGAGGTCGCGGCGTCGGTCAACGACTGCGGCGCGGGCATCAACAACATCAAGGTCGACGAGCGCAACGCGGAACTCTCGAGCGTCACCGTGGACCTGTCCGTCGCGGACCAGCCCCACCTGAGCCGCGTCATGCACCGGCTGCGGGCGGTCACCACCGTGCAGAGCGTGCGTCGTCCGGCCGCCTGACGCAACGAAACCCACGCAGTGTTCCGGGAGGCCATCCACACCGACGAAGCGCCGGCCGCAATCGGGACCTACTCCCAGGCGGTCCGCGTCGGCGACACGATCTACCTGTCCGGCCAGATCGCGCTCGACCCGGCGAGCATGGAACTCGTCAGCGACGACCCCGAGGCGCAGGTCCGCCAGGTGCTCGACAACCTGTCCGCCGTTGCGCGGGCCGGCGGCGGCAGCTTCGCCGACGTCGTCAGGCTCACCGTCTACCTCACGGA